>JAKUPT010000040.1 GCA_022450595.1 Bdellovibrionales bacterium | reverse complement strand
TAATCCTGAGACGACTCATGGATATAAACAAAGCTTTACCGATAATGTTGTTTATACCACTGACTTTTTAAATATTTATCTTCATCCTGAGTATCAAAAAAAATGGATTACAGGGCTGCATAATTTTTTCGTCAATGATTTAGAAATCAGCGACAACGCGATTGTTGAGTATATTTCACTTGAAACCTCCACTTTAAAAGAGTTGAATCTAATGAAGACAAAAATAAAACCTGACAATGTTGAAGAGGGTATTGCTGAACTAAGAGCTTATGAGGCTGAGTTTGAAGACAAAGTTAAAAAACTTTTAAAAAAGCCCAACTATTTCCAGGCTTATAAAAGCTACCGTGAAAATCATTACCTAAAATATCATCAGGTGGCGACAGAGTCTTTAGAGCGAGGACTTAGCTCAGAAGAGCAGACTTCAGAGTTTTAATGTCTGCTCTAGTTGATTAAGTATTTCTAAAACGTACTGTTTTTGTTTGTCAGAAAGCTCATTAGAGTTCAATAAGTCTTCAGCAGTAAGTTTTGAAGAGTTGAATCTAAAAAACCTTTTTTTAACCATATCTTTAAAACTTTGACTTCCACTTTTGTATGCTTGATCAAACTTTTCAGCTGATGCTTGAATATGATTTCTGATGTCGTCTGGACGATCTTTAATGGGCTCAATAAAGTCTTCTTCATTTAAAGATCCAAGTTGTTTCCAGTGGGCTGCCGCTGTGGCAAAAGCTAGCATTTCTTTTTCTAAAAAATTAACACTTGGGTTAAAGTTATAATTACTGGCCATTTCATACATTTCGTAATGTTTTAATGTATAAGCTAATGTCCATGAGAGGTAAATTGGGCTGGCACCTAACAGAAGTCCATTCACTGTAAAAGAGTTGATATGGCCATTTTCAGTTTCAAAATTGTATATGGCGGTAAGCCTTGGAGTGATGTCTCCAAAAAAATATTTATCGAAAAACTGATGCTTTAGTGAATTTTGTTGTAGAACCTCTTGTCCTATCTGGGTTTGCGACAGGTAAACCGCACTAAGGCGTCTTTGACGGTTGTTTAAATTGTCAGCATAAGAAACAATAGAAGTTACTAAGAGTAATATAGACAATAGATATTTCATAATTCCCCCCTGGAATAGTCACATTATATGACATACAAGGAATGGATCTTCAAGTGATTCTAATGGTTTAGTGCTGTTCTATGTAGGCTCTAAGGTGTTTTTGGCTTAACATGCTTATCTGAGTGAACTTTAGACTCACCGCGGTGTTACCGTTTTCTTCTCGAGAGTCCGTCACTTCGGCTTTTAATGTGAAAGATGGTATGCTCGAGCCTCCATTGAACTCTAGGTTAAGTTCAAGGCCTTTTTGCAAGTCAATTTTGGTATCTAGAGTTAAGCCAGCTCCCATTTCGCTAACAGAAGTAGCTTTGGCTTTTGTTAACAGTTGTCCTGTTTGGTCATACACAAGAACAGGAGTGTTAATGTCGGCACGCTTATTTTTGCGCTTTTCATCCTGTTCGAGCTGCTGAGCACTCACTTGGCTTGATACCGGATGAGTGATTTCCTCTTTTTCTGTTGGGAAATCAACTTGCTCGTCTGTGATTTGTTTTTCTTTAAGTATATTTTTTTCGTCACTCATTATTTACAGAGTAGTAAACTTTGAGAGATAAATAAAGTAAGTTCAATTTACCTGTCTTTTGGTCTGTATTAGTATTTTTTGATTAAGGTGCAGCTTTCTGTTTCGGGGTCATAACTAATGATGACATGTTTAGCCTTCATCTGATTGATCACTTGTTGTTTTTTTTGCTCTAAAGTGTACTCAGAGTGACCGTAGTCTGTGCCTTCGCGTAAGATAAAATCCTCAATTAATTGGTCGAGTGCTTGTTTTGATAACATATTTGCTGGAATTTCCACTTTCTACTCCTCCATACACAGATACACTTTTTGAGGATCAATATCATAAGATAAACAAATGTTTTTAACCTGATTAAGCATCCATAGTCTTAATGGCCGTGAGTAGCGTTTTTTTTGATCAAAACCGGTCGTAAAGTTTTGTTGGTGCAGATTGGAGGTCGGGTAGTTCTTTTCTAATTGAGCATATACATCTTTGCTGAACCTAACGACTCCAAGGGAAATGTAACATAATTTTTGAAGATTAATGTTAACTTTAAGATCTTCAAAGAGCTGTTCGTAATGTTGTTTAAAATCAGGTGTGTAAATAATGGGATCTAAATGAAGCCCAACAGGGTGACCTAGATCAGATAGCTCTTTTATGCATTTTATTCTTTGTTTGTAGGTGGCCGTTTTTCTGTCATAGCTTTTTAACTGAAACTCTGGAGAAAGAGAATAGCTTACAATCACATTTGATTGTGGCTTTAATTTTTTCAAGGCCTTTATGTTGGCCGATTTAGTTCTAAGTTCTAGTTTGGCTTTTGGTAATTTGGAAAAGACCTGCCAATAAAACTCACACTCTTGAGTGATATGACTTAAAGCTAAGGAATCACTAAATTCTCCAGCATGAAACCAAATTTCATTTTCATTTTTATGGTTGTTGTAAGTTTCAATGATCTGGTTTTGTATTTCATCTCGATTGGTAAATATAACTATATCAGGTGAGTTAAAGTAACCCTGTAAGTAACAGTATTCACACTCATAAATACAGTTATAAGCATGTACAAAGTAATAATGAGGAGAGCCTTCAAGGCCATAAGCATCAGGGGCCTGTTTTACAAGCTTGCCTTTTTTGTGAGCTAAAATAAGATTTAAATTCTCTCGTTTTTGAAGATAGGGCTTTTTTACCGCTCCAAATACTTTTTCAAAAGATTCAATCTCAATTTTTTCAGTACTATCAGGCAAGCGACTGAGTATGTCTTTTACAAGTTTTTCATCAGCAATATTTTTTTCCACTAAAACAGAGCTAAATAGCATTTTCATCTCCGTTGATAATGCTTTGGAGCTTGTTTAAGGGAAAGTCTTTTAAATAGTTTGCAAGTTCTTGTTTTTGTTTTTCTGAATGTAAGCTTAATTTAATATTAATTTCTGTATTTTCAAATTCAGGATCATAATTGACATGAAAGTTTTTAGGGGTGTTTTTAATAACCTCATTCATACTTTGAACAATATTTTTTTTAACTGGATTGAGTAGGCACTCTAATTCGAAAAGTAAGGCGCTGGTTCTCTTTTTAGCGGGCTTTAAGTTTTCTATTTCATTCATAGGAAGTTGCGCAAGCACCCATTCAGGGGTTTTAGAAAAAGCAATGCATGCGGACTGTAAAAGCTTATCTAATTTATTTTTTTGAGAGGCTGTGATATGGAAGTTTGAAAAGTCTAAAGCACTTTCAGTGCTTTTAACGATTGTGTCAGCTGAAATATTTTGATCCTCTAGTTGTTTATAAAAATCATACAACTTGTCACTAAACTTATGGGCTTGTTCTTGAATATTAAAACAGTTCGTGTCGTTGCCGGCAAAGTCAGAGACCATTTTATAACAATTAAAATCAATTTTAAACTCCTGACTGGCACGAGCTAACGACCATGCCTCTCGGTCGACTAGATGTGCAAAAGCTGAAAGCATGTCTTTGTGTTTATCACTTTTAACCCGCTCATAGGAACTCACCAGATCCACATCTCCTTGATTGGTGTGATAGCTTTGAAATTGCATATGATTAAAGCTTTTCTCGGCATAAAGACTTCGTACTCTATAGATTTTTCCGAGCTCAATACTCTCTCTAAGCCCACCACATATCCCCATATTAATATGTTCAGTCAGCTGTATTTGATATTTGTAAATTAATAGGCTTAAAGCTTTGTTAATTTGCCCAAGAGCGGGAATTTGACCTTCGCCTGTAATCAATAAAAAGTGATCATGACTTTTAAAAAGCCCCTTTAACTCAGCTAAAGGAGTGTAATTAAATGCTTCAAGAAAGCTTGAAGCCTCGTTTTTATGGGCAAAAGACAAAAGTTTCATAATGTCACCGAGTTAACAGGAGGCCGTTGTTAGGGTCAAGATTTTCTAGTATAAGTGGGGTCTGTTATACGATTTTCACTTAATTTTAACTGGAGAGACCTAATATGGACACTTCTGACTTCCAAAACAACCCTATGGATCAGTTTGAGCAGTGGTTTTTGCAAGCTCAGGGCAAAATGCCCTCTGGGAGTCTTGGTCTGTCAGAAAGACTTGAAAAAAAACTCAGTCCCTTGATCAGAAGAGTGTTTTCCGCGGTATTCCCAAGTATGGACCGTTTTGAATACAACGCTGTGTTTTTAGCCACAGCCAATAAAGAAGGTGTTCCTTCCTCTAGAGTGGTTCTACTAAAAGGCTATGATGAGAAGGGCTTTCGGTTTTATACAAACTATAATTCTAGAAAGGCCAAAGAGCTTGATGAAAACCCCAAGGCGAGCCTTTGTTTTTATTGGGGGCTTCCGCCTCGGCAGGTGCGTATAGAAGGTGACGTTGAAAAGTTAAGTTACGACGAATCCAATAAATATTGGTTGTCGCGCCCAAGAGGCAGCAGACTGTCAGCACTGGCTTCAGAGCAAAGCTCTCCCATTTCCTCTCGTGAGGAGTTAGATGAAGAGGTGAAAGAGCTTGAAAAAAAATATGAAGGCCAAGAAATTCCATGTCCTGAAAATTGGGGAGGCTATTTGTTAAAGCCTCACACCTATGAGTTTTGGCAGGGAATGCCCAGTCGAAATCATATAAGATTACAATATAAGAAAAATCAAGAAGGCTCTTGGCAAAAAAGCTGGCTACAGCCTTAATTACATCTTTTCAACTGTGGTGATGCCTAATAAGTTTAAACCCTGTTTTAACACTTTGCCCGTTGCGACCACTAAAGCGAGCCTTGCTAATTGCTGCTCTGGTGTTTTTGCATGTAAAACAGAGCAGTTGGAGTAAAAACTACTAAAGTCTTTTGAAAGTCCATACAAGTATATGCATAAAATTTGTGGCTCAAACTTTTCAGCCGCTTTTTGAGCTTCCAGTGGAAATTGGGTTAAGCTTCTTAGTAAGTTGAACTCAGACTCTTCTTTAATCTCAGAACCATCAAATTGTGTTAACTGTTTTAAGAGCTCTTCAGGTGTTGTGTTCCTAGAGTCGGCCACCTCTTTTAAGATACTGTTGGTTCTTGCAAAAGCATACATCAAGTAAGGGCCAGTGTTACCAGTTCGAGCCGTCCACTCGTCTAAATCAAACACTATATTTTTACGAGAGTCTTGGTTGAGCATTCCGTACTTAATTGTGGCAACACTGATCTTATGGGCGGTGTCTTTAATAAGGGCTTCAGACCAATCACCGTCGTACTTACTTAAAAATTCCGTAGTGATTTTGTTCATTAAAAGTGTTCTTAGTTCCGAGAGTAAAATCACATTGCCTTTTCTTGAACTCATTTTCCCATCAGGGCGCTCCACTTTTGCATAAGCTAGGTGGTGGCATTTAGAGGCGTTTTTATAACCTAAAAGTTCGAGTGTTTTAAACACCTGTTGAAAGTGAAGGCTTTGACCATCGTCAACCACATATATAGATCGATCGATTTTAAACTGATCAAATTTGACTTTAGCAAGTGCAATGTCTTTTGTGGAATAAAGGCCAGTGCCGTTTGATTTTAACAGTAAAAAGAAGGGGAGTTTAAATTGGGAAAGGTCGGCCCCAATTGCGCCTTCAGACTTTACAAGTATTCCGTCCTCGTAGGCTTTTTTTACAGTATCTTTTCCCGCATCACCCACTTCGGATTCAAAAAAGTAATGATCAAACTTTGCATCTAGCCAATCATAGATTTCATAAAACTCATCAAGGGACCATTTTTTGGTCTTTTCCCATAAAGCGTAGGTTTCAGGCTCTTGTTTTTCTAAATCAATCAATACTTGGTGCACTTCATTTTGTCGGGATTGTATCTCTTTAACAACATCGATGTCTTTGAAGTCATCGGCTCTTAATGCATTGGCGACTTGAATAGAAAGTTGTGTGTCAGGATTAAATGTATATATTTTGTTTTTATCAGTTCCGATACCAAGTTCTTTTTCTGAAAGCACAACTCCTTCAGAGCTCACACCTTTTTTGTCGGTGGGCTGAACCTCTCGGCCGGCAAAGCGACTACCAACTGGGGCAAAAGCCACAATGTTGTTTTTTTCGACACCAGTGCCACCACAGACAACCTGGTAGTCTTTATCATCGTGTTTTACAGTTAATACACTCCATTTTTCCTCATGGGGGTGAGGGAGTTTATCTTTCACAACCGCTGTGAAGACGTCGATCACAGGAGCTTTTGTCATTAAGCTAAAATCGAGCATTTCGTTGGCTTTTTCATAAAGCTTGCCTAAAAACTCTCCTTTATGAGTTTTGGGCTCTTCTCCCATATGAAATTTTTTGTAGTACCATAAACACTTGGCGATATGAGTTCCGACATCACCAATGTAGTTGGCAGCAATAACTTCATAGCCAGCCCATCTGTAGAGTCTTACAAGGCTATCACCTAAAGACACATTTCGAGTGTGGCCCACATGAAAGGCTTTGTGAGTATTAGGCTGTGAGTATTCGATCATCACCCGTTCGTTTTGATTCTCGCGCTCAGCGGTGAATTTGTTGTTTAAAATTTCAGGCAACATGTCGCTGGCAAGCTTTGATTTGTTAAAAGTAAAGTTAAGATAAGGTCCATCGGCTGAAATACGACTAAAAAACTCGTTGGAAGTGATTTGTTCATTGATGGTTTGAGCAATTTGTACCGGAGACTTTCTCAGTAATTTGGCAAAGCTAAAACAAGGAAAGGCAATGTCTCCCATCTTTTCATTTTTCGGGATTTCAAGCAGGCTTAAGATTTCATTTTCAGATAAGGTAATTTCAAGTTGATCCAGGGCCTGTTGTATAAGGTGAGCTGCTTGTTTTTTATACTCGTTCATAATCTAAAACTCCAAAAGCTCAAAGCTTATCACTTGTTGTTTTTAGAGTCTAGCTCTTGAGCCTCTAAGTCTTTGATTTTAGGATGTTTTGGAAGCTTTTCCAAGGGCGAGGGGACAGGCTTTACAAAGATTTGGCCTTCAAGTTGAGAATCTTTTGAGCTGTCCATTTTTAAGTTCGGATCTTCCCAATTGATTTTGCCATCCGCCATTAAAAGAATGGGAAATAAGAGTGTTAAGAGCATAGTTAATTTTAAAGTATTTTGATAATAAATCTCAACAAGTATTAGTAAATACCAATAGTTATTGGACTCAAAAGCAAATTAGACACTTTTTAGCTTAACAGCACTTTTAATGAGAGCCTTATCTCTTATGAGCTTTAAGGTCATTATTCAAACTCCAATATTTGAACAATCTTCAGTCTAATAATGATTTTTCCTAAATCCAGTGACAGTCAGGCCCTGAATTGCATAAATATTTCTATGGAAGCAAAGCACGCAAAATATATAAGAAGATGGTTGGTTGTTATAGGTCTTATGATCTTTTTTATGGTGATTGTTGGGGGATTGACCCGCCTGACTCAATCAGGTCTTTCTATGGTGGAATGGAAGCCCATCATGGGAATTATTCCTCCTCTACATGAGTCAGAATGGATGCAAGCTTTTGAGAAATACAAGCAGTATCCCGAGTACAAAGTTCTTAGACCAACAATGACTTTGACCGAGTTTAAATTTATCTTTTTTTGGGAATACTTTCACCGTGTTATTGGCAGGCTTATAGGAATAGTATTTTTTATCCCATTAATGATTTTTCACTTAAAGGGTTGGTTAACAAGAAAGTGGAAAATAAAGCTGTGGACAGGCTTTGCATTGGGTGGAGCTCAAGGTCTTATGGGCTGGTACATGGTAAAAAGTGGTCTTGTTGATGTGCCTTATGTGAGTCACTTCCGTTTGGCGGCACATCTTGGGCTTGCTTTTTTTATTTTTGGTTACTTGTACTGGCTTTACTTAATGTTAAAAAAACCACTGACTCAAAGCTTTGATTCTAAACTGTTTAAAATTTCTGTGATCGGATTTTTATTATTAACATTACAAATACTTTTTGGAGCTTTTGTAGCAGGCCTTGATGCTGGTTGGGGCTATAACACCTTTCCTAAAATGAATGGAAGTTGGGTGCCTTTTGCTTTTAGCTTTCAAGAAGTGATTATGTCCAAAGCCGGAGTACAGTGGCTGCATAGATTATGGGGCACATTGCTTTTACTGTATTTTTTGGTGGCCTGGGTGTGGACCGTAAAGCAAAAAAGTACAGCCTTTATTAAATCATTGTCAGCTTGGTCTATTTTAACGGTTTTTCAGTACATTGTAGGTGTTTTAACCTTGATTTGGGTGGTGCCTGTTTGGCTCGCTTCTTTTCATCAGGTGATGGCATTTATTCTGATCGCAGTAGGGCTTACTTGTGTTTATTTTGCAAGATCGGAAGACAGCACAAAATAATAAAAAAACCTTTGAGTTTTTAATTTTTAAAAAGTTTTTTTAACTGATTAACTGATTAACTGATTAACTGATTAACTGATTAACTGATTAACTGATTAACTGATTAACTGATTAATGTGATTATTCATAAAAAAAGGATAGAGCCTGCTCTATCCTTTTTTTGGTTTTAAATTTAAAAAGATGATTTATGGAAGTGGAAGGCTGACACTTAAGATCACTGAGTTGTCTTTAAAGTCAGAACTTTGAGTTATAGATGAAGTTACAATATCATCAGCTGTAAACATTAAATACTCTAAGTTAATTTCAATAAAAGGTAACATTCCAAGACCAACACCAACTTTTGTAGATTTACCTTCTAGATCATAACTAACGTTGTCGCCTTTCCAGTCATCTTTAAGGTTGTATCCAACCCATGCTCTTACAAGAGGAAGATCAACCCCGGCAACCACACCTAAAGTGGTTCTATCGAATTCAGGGTCTGTTGAAGTATCAACTTTTGACTTCATCATAGAAGCATCAAGACCTGCAAAGGCAAGACCTAAAATACTAGTGCCCGCTCTTAAACCAAGTGCTGTATGAGAGGACTTGTCAGAGCTTGAACCGCTTTCAGCATCTCCTAAAAAGCCAACACCTACATATGGCTCAATAAAAAAGGCATGTGCTGAAACAGAGGTTTGTAAGACAAATATAGCCGCGATGGCTGCAAGACTGTGTGTAAGTGTTTTTTTCATGTTGAACTCCTTGATGCAAAATAATATTAATACTAACTAATGCTCTCTTTAAATGCATAAAAATGCAAGGAAATTACCCATGCCAAGCTTTATGGCTATAGTGGCTCCTGGATTAGAAAATATCTCGGCCAAAGAATTAAAATTTTACTCCAAAAGTCTTAAGACCTTTGGCTTTGAATATAACAATATCAACACAATTAAAGGCGGCGTTGAGTTTGAATCAAGCTTTGAGCATGGTCTACTTTCAAATCATTTTTTGAAAACACCTGTTCGTATTTTGTACCGATGGGGTCAGTTTCAAGAGGTGCTTCGAACTAACGACATTGAAAAGGCTTTTGAGTCTCTCGACTGGTTTGAACTGTTAAAGGGTTTTAAGCCCGAATTTCATGTTAGTAGCTTTAAATCAAAAATGTTTCATCTTCAAAAATTAAAACAAGCCTGTGAGATGTCTTACAGAAGAGTCAAAATCAAACAGAACATTGAAGTGGTAAAAAATCGTACCACTCAAAAAGTATACGTGCGATTGAGTAAAAACAAAATGACAGTAAGCCTTGATACCACAGGTGAGCTTTTATACAAAAGAGGACAAAACAAAGCGGTGAATGAGGCTCCATTAAGGGAAAACATCGCCTCAAGTCTTTTATGGTGGTTAAGTTTACAAGTAAATAAAAGTTTTAATTTATTAGACCCCATGTGCGGAAGCGGAACCTTTTTAATAGAGTCACAAAATTTATACAAAACCCATACTCAAAGAAAGTTTCAGTACCAGTTGTGGAGTACAGACACCCGGGAACTTAAGCTTCCAGAGCTAGATATAAAGCCTCTTATACAAAATGCTTACGGTATTGAAGTAAACCCCAACACCTTTAAAACTTTATCTACAAACACCAAAGACTTTAAAAATATTGAACTTTTACAAGCCGACTGCACACAGGTCTCAAAAACTGATTTAAATCTTTCAGACTCTCTACCGTTGATTGTTTTAACCAACCCACCTTATGAAAAAAGACTCCACCTAAAACAAACTCTCAGCCAAACCCTAGAGGCCATTAACTCCAATTTTCAGCCCGAAGCCTTGTTTTACATTTACCCCATAGACCAACACAGAAACAAAAAACCATCCCTCACATTCCGCTCCGGCGGCCTCAACCTCGGCCTTTTTAAATACACATAACTTTACGCCCAGTCCCAAAAGGTACGGACTACCTTTTGCCGTGAGGCAACAAAAGGTAGTCCGTACCTTTTGGGGCGGTGTGGCTTAGGATTTGGGGTCGAGGGCTTGTTGGATGCCGTCGCCGAAGAAGTTGAAGCTGATGACGGTGATGAAGATAAATATGCCGGGGAGGATGGCAAGGCTTGGGGATTCGTAAATGATTTCGGTGGCGTTGAAGAGCATGTTTCCCCAGCTGGGTGTTGGGGGTTGAATGCCTAGGCCTAAAAAGCTAAGGGCGGCTTCCCATAAAATGGAGTTGCCGATGTTTAGTGTCACGGCCACTAAGAGTGGGCCCATAATGTTGGGGGTGATGTGTTGAAATATAGTTCTAAGGTGTGAAGAGCCAACGGCTTTTGCAGCTGTGATGTACTCTTGCTCTTTTACTGACAGAATAGACCCGCGGATCAGTCTGGCCACTGTCATCCATGAAAAAAGACTTAAAACAATTATCATCTTCACAAAGCTTTCCGAGTCTTTGCTCACAAGGTCTTCCAAGAGTGGGAGTTTGGTGATGTCAATGGCTGCAAAGACTATTAAAAGTGGAAGTTGTGGTAAGGCTAAAAGTGAATCTGTGAACCTCATAAGTAGTGTGTCGATAAGGGTGCCGCTAAGGTATCCTGAGATAATTCCAACTAAATAACCAATAAAAGCTGAAATAAAGGCGACAAAAAGTCCGACCCCCAAAGAAATACGGGCTCCGTATATTAAACGCATCAAAACGTCTCGACCAAGCTCGTCTGTACCCAATATATGAAAGCGGTAAAAGCTTTTTTCTAAATCTACTAATTCTTGCACGCCATCAAGTGGTGAATTTTTAGCCGTAGTTTTAAATTCATCGATGCTGCTATAAAAGTATAAAAAGTCATAGGGCCATTCTTCAACCTCTTCATCCCAAATGTAGTCGGGGTGTTTGGCTTGAAAAGTTTGAATGTCTTTTACAACATCTGGATTGGCTTTTAAGTACTTTTCTAGCCTCATCTCAGCATCATTGTTATTGATGGCAGCTTTTGAAAACATAGGTAGATATCTGTTAAATACATTTTGATCATTGGGACTCACGTTTGTGAGGTGAGTGATCAATGGTGCCGAAAAAGCCAGCAGGGCAAAAAAGATAATCGCAAAAACACCAAACACAGCCATTTTGTGTTTTTTAAATTCTTTTAAAATCATTTGAAAATAACTATCTGAATTCATTCCTAATTGCCCCTAGTATTTGATTCGTGGATCGACGACGGCGTAAAATATATCTGCCAAAAGACTCATCATAAAAACCATGATCATAGAGATCATAAAACTCACCATAGCCACATTAAAGTCATTGGACTTAATAGAGTCATAAACACTCTTTCCAACCCCTTGGTAGGCAAAAACTGTTTCGGTGATAATAGCTCCGGAAAATATATAGGAAAAACTAATAGCCACCACAGTGATTAGAGGAATTAGAGCGTTCCTAAAAGCGTGCTTAAAAAGCACCTTCTTTTCTTCTAACCCTTTTGAGCGAGCTGTGCGAATGTAGTCAGAGTTTAAAATCTCCAGCATGGCCCCTCTTGTGTATCTTTCAAATGTCCCAATCTGCATAAATGATAAAGAGAGCACCGGGAGGATTAAGTATTTAATTCGGTCCCAAACAAGCGCAAAGCCCTCAAGGTCTTGGCCCACGGAATAGGTGCCGCCCGCAGGTAGAAGTCCTGCTTTCACCGCAAACATTAATATTAAAATCAATGCTAACCAAAAAGAGGGGATAGAAATTCCAGCAAAAGCAAACAGGTTTAATAAATAGTCTGTAAGTTTGCCTTTATGAACAGCGGCATACACCCCCAGGGGGACGGCCACAAGTAAGGATAAAACTAAAGCAAAAACACTTAAATAGAATGTGTTTAAAATTCTTGGCCCCAAAATATCGCTTACAGGAATTTTATAAGTTCTAGAAAACCCTAAGTCCCCAGACAGTAATGTTCCCATCCAGTTCAAATAACGTTTGTAAGCGGGTTGGTCTAAACCATAAAGGGATTTTAAACGCTGCATGTCCTCACTGGTGATGTTTGGATTGCCTGCAGCCATCATATCCACAGGGTCACCAGGCATAAGAGTTAATACAAAATAGCAAACAAAGGAAAGCAGCAATAAGGTGAGTAGAGACTGCATCAGTCTTTTAATAATATATTGGAACATTTATTTTGTCTCCCAGGTCCATTGTTCAGCAAAGTTAGAATTTGGGTATTGGTGTCCTGTTAACACATAGTTTTTTAAACCTTCTGGCGTAATTGAAACATCAGAGCGGTAATATAAAGGAATCACCGGAACTTCATCGGTATAAATTTTAAGAAGTTTGGCCACCATATTTTTTCTTTCCTCACTGTCAAACTCAAACTCTAACTCGTCTATAATTTTATCAACCTGTTTGTTATTCCATTTACCTGTGTTTTGACCAGAGAAGGCGTTGCTCTCAGTAGGTATGCTGCTGCTGTGAAGGCTAGATCGCGGCACTGACTCAGGAGCCGAGATCCAGGCAAAAAGAGCCATATGAGGATACTCACCCTTTAAAACTGTTTGAGAGAAAAACACCCGTGCAGGTTCATTTTTAATATTGAGTTTTATACCGACTGACTTCCATTCGTTTTGAATAAAAGCTTGAATCAGTTCACGGGTTTTATTCCCAGCTGTAGTCATAATTGTGAACTCAAGGCGTTTGCCATCTTTATAGCGAAAGCCATCATCTTTTAGCTTCCACCCAGCTTTTTCAAGAAGCTTGCGGGCTTTGCGTTTGGATGGTTTATAATGGCGAATTTTTTTAGGATCATCGGTGTACCATGGGTCCAGTGGGGCCACATTATGGTAGGCCATTTGTTGTTTGCCTTCAAATAGGGCTAAGGTGAGTTTTTTTCTGTCAATGGCATGCACAAGAGCTCGCCTGACTTTGATGTCTTGTAAGAGCTCGTTTTCCATATTCAAGTCGATGTGTTCATACACAAGGCTTGGTTTATAATTTACATTAAACGGTAAGTTCATTAGGTTCACTTTTTTCTCAAAAGACAAAGCCTGATCAAAAGACATTCCAAGAACTGAGACCATATCAATGGAGCCTGAGCGCAAGTTGGCCTCTAAGGTTCCAGTATTTTGAATCAGTTTGATGATAATGGTTTTGATATTTGGTTTTTCGCCGTAAAAATGAGGGTTTGGTTTTAAAATTAGGTGGCTTCCTAATTTTAGCTCATCTATCAAATAAGGCCCATTGTATAAGCCTGGATTGGTGGGGTCTTTGGTGTAAAGGGTGTTTTTAGCATATCCCTCTACTTTTTCGCCGTGCTCTTTGACCACCTTTTTTTCTAAATGAGCGGGGAGCAGATAAAAGCTTCCCAACTGATAGTAATTCCACATGGCCTCTTCATAGACAAAACTAAAGTGTTTTGGGTTTTTGGGGTCAATTTCAATTCTTTCTACTTGTGAGTAGGTCTTTTTCTCACCCACAGAAACAGTATCTAGAAGTGCTGTGGACCAGGCCAATTTCACATCATAGGCAGTCACTGGAGTTCCATCGCCCCACTTAGCCTCTTCTTTAATTTTCCAATTGGCTTTAATTTTTTTTGTGCCGTTTTCGGTAATGAATTTGGCTTGGCCGTTTTCAAAGTCAGGAATGCTTTCTGCGATCATTGGTATGTATTCACCTTTTTCATTCATGGTCACAAGATTGCGATTGACGAAGCCATAAATATAAGTGGTGGCCATCATTTGTTTGATCAAAGGATTTAAGGTTTCAAACTCTTGAGAAATGCCAATTTTTAAGGGCTTTTCTGCCGCTTGAGCTGAAATAAGTGTAAAAAACAACGAAAAAGTAATAAAAAGTAAGCGCATAGTCTTCCCCCGCAGGTTTTTTAACAAGATTCTTAAGCCAATCCAACCAAATTCTAATAATTGCCATGCAACATAAGAGCATATGTTGTTATGTGACTTTCATATTCATACTCATTTTAGTGACGGAAAGCTTAGCTTAAGTGAAGTGGTAGATTTTTATGGTAGCTCCGGCTTCGATGCCATTGCCATCACTGATCACCTCTGTGATCAGAGTAGTTTTTTAGGAAAAACAGCTCATTTTTTAAGCAAATCTCTGCAGGTAGAGCAATTTAACAACTACATTTCTCAATTAGAGTTGGAGGCAGAAAGAGCCAGAGCTGTTTACGATATGGTAGTGATCCCTGGAGTTGAGTTTACCAAAAACTCCTTTCGCCATGATCAATCAGCTCATGTTTTAGGACTGGGAGTGAGAGATTTTATTAGCTGTGAAGACAGCATCGAAAATATTTGTAGCGAAGTTGAGTCTCAAGGGGGAATTCGAATTGCAGCCCATCCGGTGTCGACTCAAAAAGTGGAGCCTCAAACCTATCATCTTTGGAACCATAGAGATCATTACCAAGATTATTTTGACGCTTGGGAGGTGGCCAGCGGGCCTGTACTTTTTGACCAAGTGTTGGAAAGTCAGCTTCCAAAAATAGCCAACTCAGATCTGCACTCACCAAGACAAATGACTTCTTGGAAAACATTGGTGAACTCTGAAAAATCAGAGCCGGCCATATTAGATGCCATTAAAAAACAAAAATTAGAATTTTATTTTTATAATAAAGGGGGACACCAATGCAATTACAACTAAGAACACTACACAAAGGGTTTGTGCAAAACTCTTTACAGCAGTTTAAACATAAAATGACCGGTCTAAAATTAAAGAAGTTTCAACCAAAACTTCAGTTTGTATTTGATTTTAGAAACTATAGAGTTAAAACCGCTCACACCACACAAGAGTTAAAAGAGGTCTTACGACTTCGCTACAAAGTGTTTAAATCATCAGATGTGAACGATATAGCCTATGACTTTGATCGCTATGACCTTTTAGGGGATCACGTTTTATTGATTGATAAAACAGAGAATAAAATTATTGGAACCTACAGGCTTTTGTCGTCTGAATTTACCAATGAATTTTATTCTGAAAATGAATTTGAATTAACTGAGCTCCTAGAGCAAGACAAAAGCTTTTTAGAGCTAGGGCGGGCTTGTATACATCCAGATCATAGAAATGGCATAACTATTAATTTAATTTGGAAAGGTTTAGGCCGTTATATTCAACTGAGTCAAGCAGACTATGTATTTGGTTGTTCAAGTTTGTTTAATCCTGATATTAAATTGGTTTCACAAACAAAATCATATTTGCAAAATCATCATAGTTTAAAAGATGTAGATATCTATCCGCAGCCAGATTACTGGTATCATTTAAAGCAAACAACTTTAACTGAGGAGCAAGAAAAGCAAGTTGAAAACACTTTGCCGCCGCTATTAAGATCTTACATTCATGCTGGAGCCAAGGTCTGCGCCACACCTGCTTTTGATGTGGAGTTTAACTGTTTTGATTTTTTCACGATCCTAAAAATTGCAGATATGACGCCTAAATTTAAAAAACGTTTTCTGCAGGAACAGTAAAATGCAAGCACTAAAGTTTTTAGCCACCCTTATAACAATCCTAGTGTTTTTTGTTGGGGGCCTGATCATTAGTTTCCTGCCTGTGAGGTTTTGGACAAAACAACAACTTAAAACCAAGTGGATTCAATGGTGTTGCAAAGTAGGTCTTTTTATTATGCAAGTAAAAGCGCATATAAAAGGTCAACTTCCAGAGTCCAGCTTTGTTGTTTGTAATCATATGTCTTATTTAGATATTTTGGTACTCACCCAAATAGCACCGATGTCTTTTGTGACCTCTCAAGAAATTAGAGAAACCCCAGTGTTAGGGTGGTTGTGTCAGGTCGGAGGTTGTTTATTTGTTGATCGAAGAAGTAAAAAGAATATCGAAAATGAAATTCAACAGATCACCAACTCTTTGAAAAACAATCAAAACGTGGTGGTGTTTCCGGAGGCCACAAGCACAAATGGTGAAGAGGTTTTAAGGTTTAAACGACCACTTTACAACGCACCTATTTTTGCAGACAAACCGGTATCAGTACTGTGTTTGAATTATACCAAAATCAATAACCATGGTTTTAATGAACAAAACCGTGACTACATTTGTTGGTATGGAGACATGTCTTTTGTGCCACACTTATGGAAATTAATGTCTTTAAAATCAGTCAAAGCAGAAGTTGAGGTTTGTGAGGTTTTAAGCACTCAAGGACAGAGTGCAGATCAGCTAGCCTTATCCTCTCATACAACCGTCACTAAATTTTTTAAACCAGTAGAAAAAGGAGTTTCGTATGCAGGTTCATCATCTTCCAATTCACATTGGGCAAAAGCATAGCGGGGTTTTTAAAGGTCCGGAGCTAATATACCAAAAAGTCATTAAACAGTGTCTTGCTAAAAAACAAATTTGTTTTGAACCCCTATGGCATGTGAACTTTATCAACCAATCTGACTCTGTGTACTTTCAATCCTACTTAAGTATATTAGAGTCATTAACTCCTGAGCAGTTTCAAATATTTCTTTCTGCCGACCACAGCTCGGCCATATCAAGTGTAGGAGCTATGCTTGATTATTATAAAGATTTAGGAGTTATTTGGATTGACGCCCACGGAGATTTAAACACTAAAAAGACATCTCCCACTGGGAATTTACATGGAATGCCACTCAGTGTTTTACTTGGTCTTGAGAAAAGCTTTCCCTTTATTAAGAATTACTTATCACCTGAAAAACTTGTGCTGATTGGTATAAGAGATCTAGATGAGGGTGAGAAAAAAATTATTAAAGATCTGAACATTCGGTGCTACACAGCGGAAGACGTTGAAAGGCTAGGTGCTGACCAAGTTATTGCTGAGGCCATTGAGTATATTGGTGAATCACCCAAATTTGTGAGTTTTGACATTGATGCTATGGACCCTCAAATAGCTCCTGCTACAGGAACACCAGTGGCTAATGGATTAAAGCTTATGGATTTAAAAATTATGAGTGAGTATATAGCCCTGCAAGAAGACTTTGTTGGTTGTGAAATTGTAGAGTTAAATCCTGAACTGGCAAGCTCTGAACAAGAAATCACTCAAAGTTTAGAGGTTATTGATAGTTTTTGTGAAGCTATACTTTCTGAAAAGGTAAAAACAGATTTTGATTTTTTAAAAACTAAGAGTTTTCATTGTCCTGTTTTATTTCAGTGATCACCCATTTAGGGTCATCAGTGGTGAGGTCATGTCCGGCTGATTTATGGAGCTGAATGGGCCAATTAAAACGTTTAGAGAGTTTTTTAGAGCAACTGTAATGCACCATTCGGTCTTGTGTTGATGATAATACAAGCCCTGAAATGTTTAATGTTTTGGGGGCGGTAAAACTCAGAGCCGCGCCCAGTTGTTTTATAACATTAATCTCTTTGTAAGGATGCTTTTGGGCCAAATGAGTCCACTCCTCAACGTAGGCTTCAGGATCATGATTGCAAATCATTTTTAAGATTTCAGTCTCTCTTTGCTTGGTATTTCTGGTTTTTATGATTTTTAAAAAGTGTTTAAAAACCTCAGCTCTTAACCGCATCCAAGGAGGACTGAGGTTGGCTGCTGATGAATTAATAATAATAATTTTTTTAAAATCATGGGGGAATCGATTCACCCAGTCCAGTGCCACCATTCCGCCTAATGAAAAGCCAATAATGGTCCAGGCTTTATCCTCGGAGGAAATTTGTTTTAAAAAATTAAGCCTAATAAAATTTGTAATGGCTTTTATCCTTGTAGGAGAGTCTTCAGTGTTTTGCTCTCCAAAGCCTGGAAGGTCTAAGGCCACAACTTTATCACTAAATTCCTGCTCCTCTAATAGGGATTTGAACTCACCCCAATGAGCGGCCTGTCGACCTAAGCCTCTTAAAAGTAAGTAATTCATGCCATTGCCGCCTTGGAGGAATTTTTATCAAGTGTTGCCAGTTGATCTAACATAATATTTCTTGTGCGCTCGACCAATTCATCAAGCTGGTCCATAGATAAATTTTTGGTGGAAATGGCAGGCAGTGCTTTAATGATCACTTCACCGGATCGCCATTTATTTAAATTGACGGTTTTTAAATAGCTATTGGCCACAAGTGGCACAATGGGGCGTCCACTTTCAATGGCCGTTCTAAATGCTCCCTTTTTAAACTCTAAAAGTCCTTTACCTTTAGAGCGAGTGCCTTCAGGAAACAGCCAAAGACTTGTGGCTTTTTTTACAAGTGCTACTCTTGCTTGGTCCATAGTTTGGTAGGCCTTTTCTTTATTACTACGATCAATTAATACATGTCCAGAAAGCCAATACAGCCACCCAAAAAAAGGAACATAAGCTAAAGACTTTTTACCAATGGACACGCAACGCTTTGGAAAGATGTGGCCAAAAAACAAAACATCATAGTTTGACTGATGGTTAGCAACAAACACACAGGGAGTGTTTTCTTTCATGTGGTGTAAGTCTTTAAACTTCATTTTAACACCTAAAACTTTATTACTTACAATGCACCAAACTTTAGTCAGCCAATAGCCATTACTCGGATGCTTCGGGCGGAATAAAAACAAAAAGCAAAAAATAGGTGTGAGTACTATAAAATAAACAGATATAAATGTGATTCTTAATGCCTTTAACATAAAAAAACCTTCATTCAAGAATTCAGATGTAAAATAGACTAGCGCTAACTTATAATACAAGACAAGTGATTATATTGTGAGACTTTTACTGTTAATTAAGATTAAAGGCTTTAATTCGATGCTGTATGGCAATATGTAGATGCTCTTTGTGTCGTCTAGAGGGAATTAGACCCAGAACTTTAGGACTTAAAAACAACTTAAGCCCAGAAAGTATCCCTAAGATTTTCTCAAAACCTGTTAGCATTGTGCGCCCTTTAAGTGGGTTGGCACCTTTTCTAAGAAGTTTTCTTCCAATTTTTCTGTAAAGCTTTAATGCGATACATATGCCAAGTCGTGATTTAAATGGAATTTTATTTAAGCCATTATAAGAACTTTTATAGTAATTGTCCGCTAGAGCGAGGAGTTGCTTAGTATAACTAATTACTAAATCTTCATGTATTTCTTTATTGTAAAACTCATTCATTTCATAGCCGGCACCTTGTATCCATCTCTCTGGAATGTAGCAGCGACCTTTTTCTATATCTTCAAGCACATCGCGACTGATGTTGGTCAGTTGAAGTGCAATTCCAGCATCTATTGCAAACTTTAAGGCCTCTTTAGAATTTACATCTAAAATTTTAGCCATCATTAGTCCAACAGTGCCTGCCACCTCATAACAATACTCAATCAAGTCATTAAGAGTGGTGATGTTTTGACCTTTAATGTCTTTTTTGCAGCCATAAATAAGATCTAGATACACTTGTTTTGAGATGGACTTTTCTTCACTTAAAGTTAAAAGCCTTTGCACTAATGGGCGTGCTTGATCAGAATTGTAGAGTTCTTTTTCTAAGTTATGAAGATCTTCGATAGGGTTTTCAGAAAACTCCTCGTCGCTGATATCGTCAACTAAACGACAAAAAGTGTAAATGAGGCTTGCATCAACGAGGTTTTTTTTGGGTAAAAATAAGCCAGCTAAATGAAAGCTCTTTGCGTGTTGTGCTAAAACTTTATAAGTATGTTGGTCTAATGTCGTCACATGAGCTTGATTCGCTCTATGTAGGTGACTTGTGTTTTCCAACTCAACGCTCATTTAATACCTTTTCTAAAACTTTTGCAGAGTTCAAAACGCCTGGAATGCCGGCTCCAGGATGAGTACTTGCTCCAACAAAAAATAAATTATTTATATCCTCAGATCGGTTGTGATACCTAAAGTAGGCAGACTGTCTTAACACCGGCTCTAATCCAAATGCCGAGCCAGCCACGGACCTTAAGTTCTTTTCAAAATAGTCTGGAGTGATAAAAAATGCAAGTTCCAGGTTGTCAAGAAGCCCCGGTAAATAGCTACTATCAAGGGCTTTTAGGATTTTCTCCTGATATAATGGCCCTAAGGTCTTCCAATCCGCCTTCGAGTACTGATTTGGAACAGGAGAGAGCACGTAAAAGGCCTCTTTTCCTTCTGGAGCCATGTCAGGGTCCGATTTTGCCGGAGCATGCAGATATAAACTAAAATCGTCGGGCAAGGTGTATTTGTGAAAAATATCATCTAATAAGCCCCTGTATCTTGGCCCTAAAAGTATTGTATGGTGAGCTATGTCATCATATTTTTTCTTTGTTCCGAAATATGAAACAAACAAACTCATAGAGGGTTTTAATTTTTTGATGCGTTTGTCAGTGTGTTTCTTTCTCCACTCAGGAGCAATCATATTCATATAAGTAAATGACGGGTCCGAGTTGCAGACAACTGCATCACAAAGGTGAGACTCGCCATTGACCTTAACGCCTTTAACTGTATGTGCATCAATAAGAATTTCTTCCACCGGAGAGTTTAAATGAATGCGTCCGCCCATGTCTTTAAATAGTTGCACAAGGGCATGCACCATATGAGTGGTTCCACCTTTTGGATAAAACACCCCCCACTTTCTTTCTAGCCAGTGGATGAGTAAATAAATAGAAGTGGAGTCAAAGGGGTTGCCTCCAATAAGAAGTGGCTGAAAAGAAAAGGCTTGTCTAAGTCTTTCATCTTTAATGTAGTCGGAAACAAGAGAGTAAACAGATTTATAGTTTTTAAGTTGAATCATTTTAGGGGCAATTTTAAGCATATCTGTAAACTTCTCAAATGGATGATCCACCAACTCTGAATATCCCACTTTAAAAATCTTTTCCGCTTGCTTGGCGAGCTTTTTATATCCCTCTACATCTTGAGGACTGATTTTTTCAATCTCTTTTAAAATTCGTTCTTCATCTCCTACATAATCAAACTGACTGCCGTCGGAGTAAACCACTCTGTAAAAAGGGTCGACGGGAATCATTTCAATGTAGTCTCGCATATCCTTGCCGGCCAGTTCAAACAGCTCAGCTACAAGGTAGGGAGCCGTAATGACTGTAGGGCCAGCATCAAAAGTGAATCCATCTTTTTTAAACACACTGGCTCTTCCGCCGGGCTGGTCAAGGGCCTCGAAAATATCAACGTCATATCCTTTGGCTTTAAGGCGGATCGCCGCAGCTAATCCACCAAGCCCTGATCCTACTACTGCTGCCGTTTTACTCATAGTGTACCTCATTAAAATTTTGCATAAGCTTATTTACGATATTTTGAAAGTATGCTGAAAGTTTAGTGTTTGTCGTTAAGAGTTCGTTATTTTCGATATCATTTAATTTTTGTTGAATAAAGTCTAAACACTTAGACAAGCTGCCTTGGTGTTTAAATATTTCTTTGAGTTTGTAAATGGTTTCATGATTTGTTTGGTCACGATGGGTATTCAAGATATCAATCATCATTTGATGATCTCCGGGGTGAAGCAGAACATGTGTGGCACAAAGGGCACTGAGTTTACCTTCTTTTATGTCATTGCCTTGTTGTTTACGACCTTTAACACCATAAAGATCAATAATATCATCTTGTACCTGAAACAGCTGTCCAAAATCCGTCGCCAGAGTTTCAAGCTCTTTAAGTCTAGATTCACTTGATACAGCTAAAACTCCTGCGCCAACTAAAGGCAACTCAAACAATGCCGAAGTCTTTTGATCTACCATTTGCAGATACATATCCCAGAGGCCCTCAACGGAATGTAGCTTTAAGAACTTTTCATTGTACTGGCCATTAGCAAGTTCGATTGAGGTTGATGTCACCAATTGCATCAATTTTAATTTTATAGACTCATTCACTTTTAGGTCATAAACCATCTGCATTGATAGAAATATTAAAAAGTCACCGGCAGTAATCGCTGTGTGAGAGTCGAATTTTTTCCAAAGACTAAGTTGGTTGCGTCTATAGCTGTCTTGATCCTGAAGATCGTCATGAATGAGGCTTGCGTTGTGAAGCACTTCACAAATACTAGCCCACAAAATGGCGTTTTCATGAGAGCATTTAAACTCAATGGCTATTAAGTAGGCAATTTTAGCCCGCAGTTTTTTGCCTCCAGAGCTAAAATGATATTGTGTAACTTTTGTTAAAGAAGATGAGGAGTTTTGCGTGACGTAGCCATCGATTGTTTTTTGAATCTCACGATTGATAATTTCATCTGAAAATAAATGACTTTTCTGTGACTCCAGCATCCAAAATATTAAATATTAGTTTTTATAAACAGTAAACTAATATTTTTTAAATACATTTTCGAAATTTGTTCGTTTCACGCTCGATATAAGATATTCTCAGTCCATTATGACGTATATGCAGTTTCATTATGTTTTTACAATTCCTGTGCTCTTAGTATTAAGTTTTTTAATGATTAAACATAAGGACCACATTCCTAAATTGGGTTTTTATGGGGTTGGTGCGTTATGTGTCATAGCAATGATCTACACCACGCCTTGGGACAACTATTTGGTTTATAAACAAGTGTGGGGCTATGGCTCTGAGGCGGTTCTTGCGGTCATTGGCTACGTGCCTATTGAAGAGTATTTGTTTTTTATCCTTCAAACTCTAATTAGTGGTTTTTTATGTTTGTATGTTCTTTGTTACAAATCAAAGCTTATAAAAAGTGACTTTAAGGCAAAAAATAAAAAACGCAATATGGGGCTTTTAATCATATTTTGGTTAATGAGTTGTAGTTTTTTATTTTTTGATTCCAGTTTTTATATGGGGTTAATACTGAGCTGGGCGTTGCCAGTTATGATACTCCAGTGGTATTTTGGATATGAGTATTTGGTGCAAAATGCTAAGACTGTTTTAGGGCTCATTATGCTTCCAACAGTTTATTTATGGTTTGCTGATTGGGTGGCCATTGATCAAATGAATATTTGGACCATTTCAAAAAAGTACACACTTGGCATTAACCCATTTGGCCTTCCCGTTGAAGAGATGGTGTTTTTTTTAATGACTAACATCATGGTGGTTCAAGGGCTCACATTGCTTTTACACCCAGAATGTCAAAAACGTTTTTTTAAAAGAGAGCTTTAGGTTTTGAGTCATATAATTGAAGTAAAAAATTTAACGAAGTCTTTTAGTGATAAAACAGTTATTGATAATATCAGTTTTGAATTAAAAGAAAACCAAAGCCTAGTCATGCTTGGACTTAATGGAGCAGGGAAAACCACCACAATCAGTATGTTACTTGGTTTATTAAAACCAAGCTCAGGAAGAATATCTGTCCTCAATCATCCGCCGGGGAGCGATGCTGTAAAAAGCTCAATTAGCTGTTTGCCCCAATCTTCTACCTTTCCAGCTCAACTTAAGGTCAAAGAAGTTATAAGTTTTATGCAGTCTCATTATGCAAGTTACAACACGGAAATTGTGGACATTTTCAATTTAAAAGACCTATTAAATCAGCCTTTAAAAAACTTAAGCGGCGGACAAAAAAGACGAGTGTCTCTGGCCTGCGCCTTTGTTGGAAATCCTCGTTTAGTGTTTTTAGATGAACCAACTGCAGGAGTGGATATCTCTCAAAAGAAAGTCATTTGGAAATTTCTTAAAAACTATCAAAATTCCGGTGGAAGTTTATTTTTAACCACACATGATTTAATGGAAGCAGAAGTTCTCTCTCAAAATTTACTTTTCTTACATCAAGGCCAAATTGTGGAGCAGGGCACACGAGAGGATTTAAAAAAGAAATTTTCACTTAAAAAAGTAAAATTCAAATGCACAAACACTAAAATAACAATAGATCAAAGTTCTTATATTGCAGGTGACAATAGCTATTTTGAAGTTTCTACCAACAATGAGGTCGACTTTGTAGAGCGACTATTGAACCATTATAAGTCCTCCATTTCTGACTTAAGTATCCATGAAATGAGTTTAATGGAAGTTGTGGATCATATTGAGGAGCGAAAATGAAACTAGTTTTTGCTTACATAAAAACTGAACTTCTGAATTTTTTTAGACAGCCAAGCTACGTCACTAGCACTTTAATATTCCCCTCCGTATTTTTCATGTTTTTTGCTTTGCCAAACATCGACTCTGTAGAAGGGGCTCAACTGATGTTTGGCTCTTTTTCTTGTTACGCGGTTTTAAGCGTGGTGTTTTTTCAGTTTAGTGTGACCACAGCTATGGAGCGAGCCTCTAACTGGCAACAGTTCTTAAAAACTTTACCGGTGAAGTTTTGGCAGTGGATGACAGCCCGTGTGTTGGTGTCTTTGTCTTTTGCCTTGATGTCTGCTTTTATTTTAATGTTTACCGTTTTTGTGACCACAGAGCTAGAGTTTTCAATGTCTTTAGTTGCAAAGTCGTTCTTTGCTCTTATTTTAGCCGGACTGCCATTTTGTTTTATGGGCCTCACTATAGGCTATTTAGTCTCCGAGCAATCAGCCATTCCTGTAAGCAATTTATTTTACCTGCCATTAAGTTTTGCAGGAGGTCTGTGGCTGCCTCCTGAGGCATTACCAAAAGTGGTTCAAGAAGTTTCTATGTATTTACCTTCCAGGCATTATGGCGAGGTGTTATGGTCGATCAGTTTTGATCAAACTCTACCTATGAAGTCAGTCTATCATCTTTTAGTGACTTTAGTGGTGAGTGCCTTAATTTTTGCTTTTGTTTTTAGGCTAGATCACGCCAAAAAAAGACTATAAAGATAGTAAATGTTGATTGGCTTTCAAAGCCGTCGTTTTTTCAGAGGGCTTTTGTGGCCCCAGTAATAGGACAGCCATCAGTGCTAGAAAAGTTAAAATATAAAAAACTCTTACCATACACTTATTATGACTCAAATATCGGCATAATAGTTATAGCCAAAAGGACAGTTTTTGTTGCGGTTGTTATTAGTTTGCCAGTTCTTGGATTAAAACAAAGGGTTGCACAATGACAAACTTAAAGTTTTTTTGAGAAGGGTGACGGCTCATTTCTGTGGCACTGGGTTTATAAACTAAATTTTGACTCATCCATTTTTTGACATTTTTTGTGTCGTCTTCAGCGAATGCTAGAGCAACATCTACCAAAGGCAACTCTTGTGATACCATCACTAGGGCCTCGCGCTCTTGATGAGGCTTAAGTTGTTCCCACTCCACCTGTTGAATCTCTTTTTCAAGCTTTTCTTTTAAATCTGCCATGTCTATTATTATAGCAAAGAATCCTTAGATTTCGAATTCAGAAAATATATCTGCTTTATGCGTTAAAATATATAATATTAGGCTTTAAATGGGCCTAATTGGGTTAAAATTTAGATGTTTAATTTGTCTCATTAAGATCAATATTGAGTTTTTGTGTAAAACTCTCTAAGTCAGAAAGAATGTTAAACTTATACCCACTGATATAAACTCTGAGTTGGTCTTCTGAGCGGCCGCTGGTGTGTGGTACTTCAATGGCGCCGACTTGCTCAGGGTTAATATAAACAGTTAAATTGTCTGTTGTTCTAAATGCGACGAGATTTTTTTTGTCAGTGCTCATTTATACCTCACGGATTTTTTCTAAGTTATTTAAATCCAAAGTTTTTTGTTCGCCAGACTTTAAGTTTTTAACAACCACCTGGTTATTATTAAATTCAGTGTCACCAAAAATAATGGCCCAATGGGCGTTGATTTTATTGGCAAGCTTTAGTTGATTGGCAAACTTGGCCTTTTGCAGTGGGGTAAAAACCTTTAGTCCGAGTTTTTGTAGGCTTTCTGTGATCTGAACAGAGGCTTTAAAGAACTTATTTTCTGGCAAAGTGATAAATACATCGACAAAGTCATGCAGGTCGTCGGGGAGCAGGTTATGGGTTTCAAGAAATTGGCGAAGAGTCACATCACCCATGCCGAAGCCCACGCCGGAGAGTTGTTGCTTTCCAAACAGTCCAACAAGATTGTCATAACGACCACCGCCAAACATGGCGCGGTTGTTTTCTGGAGAAATATCATAAATTTCAAAAACAGTACCAGTGTAGTAATCAAGTCCTCTCATGATTTTGGCATCAAAAACCAATTGCTCTTCCACATCGGTATTTTTAAATAGCTCAAAAAGCTCAGTGAGTTCATTCACCCCTTCACATGGGTAGTTAGACTTCATGGTTTCTAGGTCAGAATTAAAAAAGGCTTCCAGTTTTTCAAACTGCTCTTCAGGCACTCCAGCTTCCTGGAGTTGGGTTTTGTAAACCTCTTCTGGAATTTTGGCTTTTGCATCTACTGCTTTCGAGGCTTTAAGGGCCTGTTCGGCGGTAAGGCCTAAGATTTCCGTGAAAAAATGATTGATCAGTTTTCTATTATTAACATGAATTTTAATTTTATCTTTGCCACCAAAGTTATCAATAAGCTTATAGGCAATGTTTAAAATTTCATAGTCAGCGTATAAAGGTTCACCACCTAAAAGGTCTACATTAAGCTGCCAATGCTCACGCAGTCTTCCTCTTTGTGGGCGTTCATAACGCCATAGGTTTGGAAAACTAAACCATCTCACCGGCTTTGGAAGCTCAAGGACTTGGCCTGCTACCATTCTCGCCATAGTGGGGGTCATTTCAGGGCGTACGGCAAGCTTTCGGTTAGATTTATCTTCAAGCGTATAAAGTTGCTGGTTAACAATCTCTTCGCCTGTTTTAGCCGCATAGAGCTCAAAAGACTCTAGCATTGGGCCGTTGTACTCTTCATAACAGTGGGACTTTACAACCTCTTTCATTTTATCGTACATCCAAGTATGAATGCGCATGTCATGAGGGTAAAAGTCCCTTGTGCCTTTGTAAGGTTTTGTTGATAATGCCATAATT
>JAKUPT010000004.1 GCA_022450595.1 Bdellovibrionales bacterium | reverse complement strand
CGTCTTCAAGCGAACCGCCGCCAGACTTAGATAGGAACTTAAGCCCCATCATTCTAACGTTCCAAGCAACACCTACTAGACCTTTTCCGTCGTTACCTGTTGCTCCAATTGTTCCTGCAACGTGAGAACCATGACCATGGTCATCTTTTGGATCGCCATCATCATTTACAAAATCGTATCCATAGATGTCATCAACATATCCGTTGTTATCATCATCTACACCCGGCTCACCGTTTAGCTCAGCATCGTTAGTCCACATATTTGCTTGTAAGTCTGCTAATGTGTGATCAACACCTGTGTCAATAACAGCAACAACCACATCGCGGCTTCCTGTTTGAATCTCCCAAGCTCTTTCTGCATCAATATCAACACCTGCAACACCTTTTGAACCATTAGGGTTGTTGTCACCAGTGTTGATTAGACCCCATAGCTTTGGAAGTTCTGGATCATTTGGTAGTTTATTAATTCTATATATATAGTTTGGCTCCACATATTCTACATATGGACTGTTTTGGATCTCTTCCATTGTGAAGCTTGCAACCTCTACCGAAGGTCTTGTGATCTTCACTAAGTTTTGATCTTTTAAAACAATTGATGCTGATTGGTTTTCACCAGAACTCATAATAAAAGAATTTAAATCAACATTGTCTTTTAATTTTACGATGTACTCACCAGGTACGGCTTCGTGTTCTAAATCTGCAGCCATCGCGTTTTGTGTGATTATCGTCATTTGTAGTAAAACAAATGCTACGATAAAGTTTTTTAACTTTTGCATGTCCCCTCCAATTTCCCTGAGGTTGTATGAATCTATCCTTGATTCGCCTCTTCGTTTTAAAATCCTAGCAAGACGACATGCTGTGAGTAAGTAGTTCTTTATTTTTTGCCCAGAATTGGACCTTTGACAGAAATAACCCCACCTTATGTAGGTCATCAATTAATTTAATTGTATACGTGAATGCCTTAGCCCGCCTGGGTTTTAGCTTTTTTTGAGGTTTCAAGTGACCCACAGTTTTTTAAATCAAAGCTTAATTGCTTTTCTGCCGGTTTTCGAAAATAAGACATGTAAGTAGCAGATGAGACACCTTTTTTCTTTTCTGAAGCTTGTTTTTTATCAATGCTTTTCTCCGGATAAATGGCTTTAACCTTATCAGCATGGCCCGCTTGCTTGATTAGATTTTTAATAAAAGCTTTTTGTACCTCTTGATTTCCGTCTTTATCAAAGCCTAACTCTTCCATTATCTCATTCAGCCTTTTCATCTTATACCGTCCTATTTATAAGAAGTTTTTGTGCCTACTAAAGATGTTTATGCAAAGAAGGAATGCCTTGATGATAACCCTCGGCCCTCATGGCCTAAAACTATGACAAATTCTTACAAGGTTTCGGTTAAATATAAAAATGTGGATAAGTCTGTGGGTTCTTGTTTATAACTTACTAAAAATAGAGAAACACTTCAGAACTCACACTACATGTAGGGCGTGTCTATTGTTTGTGCAGACTTTCTCACGAGAGGGTTGCTTATGTTTTGGGCACAAAAAACAAAAAGGCAGGTGTAAAAACCTGCCTTTTTTGATTATATTTTTTAAAAAAATTAAGAACGACTTTTCATTTTTGCTTTAGCATAGCTACTATTCATTTTCGCTATGTTTTCAAGCTTGATCTCTTTTGGACAGGCGGCGGAACAAGCTCCTGTATTGGTACAAGCTCCAAAGCCCTCTTCATCCATTTGCGCGACCATATTTAAAACTCTGTCTTCAGCTTCGACTTGTCCTTGTGGCAATAAATTGAGATGCGCTAATTTTGCAGAAACAAACAGGCTCGCTGAAGCATTTTTACAAGCAGCCACACAAGCACCACAACCAATACATGTTGCCGCTTCAAAAGCTAAATCAGCATTTTCTTTGCGCACAGGTAAAGTGTTGGCGTCTTGAGCATTACCTGTGTTTACAGATATATAGCCTCCAGATTCAATCACACGATCAAAAGAACTTCTGTCCACAACTAAATCCCTAACAACAGGAAAAGCTTTGGCTCTGAATGGTTCAATAACAATTGAGTCACCATCTTTGAACTTACGCATGTGCAGCTGACAAGTTGTGGTCGCTTTTTCTGGGCCATGTGGATTGCCATTAATCACCATAGAACACATGCCGCATATTCCTTCTCGACAGTCATGGTCGAACTCAATTGGTCGCTCACCTTTTTTAATAAGCTGCTGATTCACAACGTCAATCATTTCTAGAAAGGACATGTCTGGCGAAATATCTTCGGCCTTATGTTCCATAAAGTGCCCCTTTTCATTGGGCCCTTCTTGTCTCCAAATTTTTAAATTTAACTTTAATGTTTGTTTGCTAGATCCAGCCATTTTGGCGTCTCCTATTTATAACTTCGTGTTGCAAGTTTCACATTTTCAAATGTTAATTCCTCTTTATGCAGCTCCCAGTCAGGTTTGCCCGAGTTTTCTTTTCTCTCCCAAGCAGCCACATAACAGTAATTTTCATCATCACGAGTGGCTTCATTTTCAGGAGTTTGGTACTCCTCTCTAAAGTGACCGCCGCAAGACTCATTTCTGTCTAAAGCATCTTTAGCCATTAATTCTCCAAGCTCTAAAAAGTCAGCCACACGGCCGGCTTTTTCAAGTTCAGAGTTTTTATAATTTTGTTCTCCAGGAACACTCAAGTTGTTCCAAAACTCTTCACGAAGTTTTGGAATTATCTCAAGAGCCTTTTTAAGTCCTTCTTCACTTCTAGACATGCCAACGTATTCCCACATAATTTTACCTAACTCTCTGTGGAATTCATCAACAGTCTTATTTCCTTTAACACCTAATATTTTATCAAGTCTTGAAGTCACTTCTTCTCGGCTCGACTTAAACTCTTCATGGTTGGTGTCGACTTTATTTAGCTCTGTTGAAGCCAAATAATTGCCTATGGTGTATGGAAGGACAAAATAACCATCAGCCAAACCTTGCATTAAGGCAGAAGCTCCAAGTCTGTTCGCACCGTGATCAGAAAAGTTGGCCTCACCAATCACATGTAGACCAGGTAAGTTGCTCATTAAATTGTAATCTACCCAAAGACCACCCATTGTGTAGTGAACAGCCGGATAAATACGCATTGGCACTTCGTAAGGATTGTCACCAGTGATCTTTTCGTACATTTCAAACAAGTTACCATAACGCTCACTGACGGCATCTTTGCCAAGTCTTTGTATGGCGTCTTTAAAATCAAGATAAACTGCCACTCCTGTTTCTCCAACACCACGGCCTTCATCCACGCGGAACTTGGCTTGTCTGGAGGCCACATCTCGTGGAACAAGGTTCCCAAAGCTTGGGTAAATTCGCTCTAGATAATAATCTCTTTCTGACTCAGGAATTTCATTAGGATGCCTTTTGTCGCCCTTTTCCTTTGGAACCCAAACTCGGCCGTCGTTTCTTAATGATTCCGACATCAAAGTCAGTTTGGACTGGTAGTCTCCAGAAACAGGAATACAAGTTGGGTGAATTTGAGTGAAACAAGGGTTTGCAAAATAAGCGCCCTTTTTGTGACACCTAAAAGCGGCGGTCACATTAGAGTTTTTTGCATTGGTAGAAAGATAAAACACGTTACCATATCCACCGGTCGCCATAACTACAGCGTCTGCTGCATATTGCTCAATTTCACCAGTGACAAGGTTTCTGCAAGTAATACCTCTGGCTTTACCATCAACAACAACAAGATCTAACATTTCTCTGCGAGAGAACATAGTAATATTGCCTTTGTCTACTTGTCTCATCATTGATTGGTATGCACCGATTAATAACTGCTGTCCTGTTTGTCCTCTAGCATAGAAAGTTCTTGAAACCTGGGCACCACCAAAAGAGCGGTTAGCAAGATATCCACCGTAATCTCGAGCAAAAGGAACCCCTTGCGCCACACACTGATCAATAATACTTGTTGAAACTTCTGCGAGGCGGTGAACGTTTGCCTCTCTAGAGCGATAATCTCCACCCTTTATGGTGTCATAAAAAAGTCTCCATACAGAGTCGCCATCGTTTGGATAGTTTTTAGCGGCATTAATTCCACCCTGAGCAGCAATTGAGTGAGCTCTTCTGGGTGAGTCTTGAATACAAAAAGACATAACATTGTAGCCCATTTCAGCCATAGAAGCTGCTGCACTGGCGCCGCCCAGTCCCGTTCCAACAACAATGACATTAAACTTACGTTTGTTGGCTGGGTTAACAAGCTTCATATCAAAGCGGTGTTTTGTCCACTTTTCTTGTAAATCTCCACTTGGTACTTTTGAATCGAGTTTTTTTGACATAACTATCCCTTGTAAAAGAAATAAAAGTATAATGGTTGAGTGATAAATCCTATAGACACAGTCCAAGCATAAGCTTTGGCTATGCAGTTTACTTTTGGTTCATATTTTGGATGATTAAAACCTAAAGTTTTTATTGATGAGGCCAAACCATGATGTAAATGCAGGCCTAAAATAATTAAACTGAAAATGTACCAGATTACATATTTTGGATCTTCAAAAGCCATTCGAACCAAAATAAAAATATCTCGGATCTCTTTGCCGTCATAGGCCACCAAATACTCTGTTCCAAACTTGAAAGTTATAAGATGTAAAATCAAGAACACCAAAATAATGATGCCTTGATGCCAAAGTGTTTTTTGAATCCAAGTGGTCTTTTTTGGGCCACTCGATGCCACTGCATATTTTTGTGGACGTGAAAATCTGTTTTTTAAATTGATAAAGCTTGCAAGCAGCAAGTGAACAACAAATATGAGCAAAAGACCCGCTTCTGCAATATATATTGCTGGATTCGAAACCAAGGCGTGACTGTATTTATTGTAGGCCTCTGGCCCTACAAAGATGAGCAGGTTTCCCAGCATATGAGTTAATACAAACAGGCTTAAGCCAATGCCGGTGAGGCCAATAAGCTGTTTTCTACCTATCGTTGAACAAAAATACGACATTCTGTTGGACATGCAACGAATCCTTTTTGTAAAAAAATCATTTGGTTTTCAATAACTTAACTCTTTATATCCTCATTGTCTATGAAATCAACTTAAAGATTATTTTTTGTTTTACACCTAAGGCCTGTTTAGCTAAAAATTTCTTTAACATTTTCTGACTCTCGCCATGTGACTAGACAAAGCGCCGTCATGTCCCTATAACATTTTCACAATTAACACTTTCAAACTCGGAGTTAATAATATGAACATATATGTTTGTATAAAACAGGTTCCAGACACAGAAACAAAAATTAAGCTCAATGCTGACCAGTCCAACATTGATACTGCCGGCATTAAGTGGGTGATGAACCCATATGACGAATTCGCCGTTGAAGAAGCCATTCAACTGAAATCAAAAACCGAAGGCGCAACTCTAAAAGTTGTAACAGTTGGTCCAAAATCAAGAGTAACCGACGCATTAAGAACGGCTTTAGCCATGGGCGCAGATGAGGCACTTTTAATTGATGCCCCTGAAAGTATCGACACTTTTAACACCGCCAAAGCTCTTGCCGCCGCGATTAAACAAGAGGGTGAGCCTTTTCAAGTTTTCACGGGCAAACAGGCTATTGATGATAACGCCGCCAGTGTGAGCCAAATGCTTGCAGAGTTTTTAGACATTCCCCACGCCACTGTCATCTCAAAGTTTGAGAAAAGTTCAGACTCTGCTGTTGTTGAGCGTGAAGTAGAAGGCGGAAGAAAAGAAGTGATTGTGCTGAAAGGCCCTAGTGTGGTGGCAGCTAACAAAGGACTTAATAAGCCACGTTACGCAAGCCTTCCAAATATTATGAAAGCAAAGAAGAAGCCTGTAAAAGAAATTGATCTTGCAAGCCTTGGTGTTAACGTTGATCAAGCCAAATTAAAGTTTACTCATTTTGAACTTCCTGCAGAAAAGCCCCCAGTAAAAATGCTTGAGGGCGAAGCTGACCAACAGGCCAAAGAACTGGTTCGTTTATTAAGAGAAGAAGCCAAGGTTATTTAAGGAGAAAATCATGTCTAATGTTTTAGTTTTTTTAGAGTCTACAAATAATGGAATTAAAAAAAGCAGCCTTGAGCTTTTATCGGCTGCAAAAAACTCTGGTCGTAATGTTTTGGCCTGTGCTTTTGGAGAATCCTCTAAAGCTGCCGCTGAAGAGGCCGGCAAATACGGAGCCGCAAAAGCCTTTATCTGTTCTGATGCTAAGCTTAACGATTACAACTCTGAGCTTTATTCTGCCCTTGCTGTACAAGCCATTAAAGACAGCTCGGCTGATTTAGTATTAGCCTCAAGCTCAATGTTGGCTCGTGACCTTTTCCCAAGAGTGGCTGCAAAACTTGACGCTGCTGTCACCAGTGACTGCACAGATTTAGAGCTTACAGCAGATAATATTAATGTGAAAAAGCCTCTTTACTCAGGCAAATGTAAAGCTCAGGTTGAACTTAGTGCTGACATTAAAATTGTTTTAATGCGCGCCAATCAGCTGCCAGTCAATGAACTAGCCGATGGAACCGCTGAAGTCGTAGAGCTTTCTGCTCCAGAAATAGACTTAAAAACTTTAATTAAAGAAGTTGTAAAAGGCACCAGTGAAAAGCTTGACCTTACTGAAGCTAACATTATTGTTTCTGGAGGAAGAGGCATGAGAGACCCAGAGGGTTATAAAATTCTTGAGCCCCTTGCAGAAACTCTAAATGCCACACTAGGAGCCACAAGAGCCATTGTTGACGATGGTTGGGTTCCTCACAATATGCAGGTGGGTCAAACAGGAAAAACTGTTGCTCCAACTCTCTACATCGCTTGCGGGATTAGTGGGGCCATTCAACATCTCGCTGGAATGAGCGGCAGTAAAGTGATTGTTGCTATAAACAAAGATCCAGAGGCTCCTATTTTTAAAAAGGCCAATTACGGTCTTGTGGGAGATGTTTTTGATATCGTTCCTAAACTCACAGAAGAGTTTAAAGCGATTTTATGATTTTCAAAGGGGTTCAAAAGAACCCCTTTTTTTATTGGCCAAATAAGCCTATACTTCTAAGCTTCATGAAACAGTATCTAAAAAAACTTTTTGTTTGGTGGTTTTATCGCCTACTTTATTTTACTTGGCGCATAGAAATTTATGAACCGCCCGAGCTAAAGGCTGCACTTCAAAATCAAGAACCCATCATTATGGCTCATTGGCATGGAGATGAACTGGGACTTCTGCATTTAGTAAGAACCTACGGATTGGCCACAATGACCTCAACAAGTAAAGACGGCTCTTTAATTGATTACGTCATTGCAAAATTAGGTGGCAAAACGGCAAGAGGCTCTTCAACCAGAGGGGGCGTTTCTGCTTTAAAAGGACTGATTCGACTTTGTAAATCAGGCCATCCCGTAAGTTTTGCTGTAGACGGCCCAAGGGGCCCTATTTATGAAGTAAAGCCCGGCGTTTTTGAACTCTCTAGACTTATGTCTGCAGATATTTATCCTGTTGGACTCTTTGCTGAAAAAAAGTTTGTTTTTACCAGATCATGGAATAGGGCTGTATTGCCTAAACCTTTTAGTAAAGTTAGAATTTATTATGATGTGCCTTTAAAAGCTTTGGATAAAAAAGATAATCCAAAGTCAGAGGAGCTTTCACAGACTTTGGCCGAGCGGATTCATTATGCACGTAAACAGGCTGCAAATATGATTGCGACTTCTTCCGAAGCTAGGTAACATTTATGCATTGCGATAGTAACAAGGATGGTTTACATGAATATAAAAAGTTTGAGCTTAACAGTCATAACGTTGTTTTTTGGTCTACAGTCAATGGCTCAAGTTGTCGCAGTGGTCGGTAATAAAAAAATCACCTTAGACGAGTTTAAAAGCCAATATAAAAAAACAGAAGGCCTTACGGGTCGCCCCGGACCGGAAGTTTTCCTTGAAGAGCTTGTTCGTTATGAAATGGGCGTTCAGGAGGCTAAAAAGAAAAAATTGGACAATCACCCCATAGTCAAAGAGCGTGCAAAGCAGGAAATGTACAAACTACTGATTGAACAGTCTATTTCTGATCAAGTGGCTAAGATTAAAGTCACCGAAAGAGACATGCTAAATCAGTACAGAAGAACACCTGAAATTCGCACCTCTCATATTCTGATCTCTGTAAAGCCAGATGCAACCAAAGAGCAAAGAGCTGAAGCTTATAAGCGTGCGCAACAAATTTATAAAGAAGTCGTTAAAGAAGTTAAAAAAGGCGATAAGGGCCGAAGTTTTGCTGAACTAGTTAAACTTTATTCCGATGACACTTTAAGCAAGGTCACTGGTGGAGATGTTGGTTATCTCTCGAGTGTGGCTTTATCTCCTGCCTATTACAATGTGGCAAAAGACATGAAAGTGGGTCAAGTTAAGGGCTTAATCTCAACTCAAAACGGCTACCATATCATTAAAAAAACAGGTGTGAGATCATATGCCAATGCAGACAAAACTCAGTTAAGAGCGGTTGTTTTTGAGCAAAAAAGAAAAGTGATTTTTGACAACTTCTTCTCTAAATTACAAAAAAAATATGATATAAAGCTTAACAAGAAGGCAGTAAAAAATATTAACTAGTCCAAACGAGCTTTATGATAAAAAAATATATTTTAGCTCCTATATTTGTAATGACAATTTTAGGAGCACTTATTTCGTGCACAAAATCAGACAAAAACTACAACAACTCTGTGGTTGTCAAAGTCAACGATCAAGAGCTGACAGCTAAAGAGTTTTCCGAGCGTCTATTGAGAAAGATTAAACACCTCGATGCCCTTAATGTTAAAGATGAAAAGTTAGTTAAAAAAGCCAAAGATGAAGTTGTCAGTGATTTTATTTTACAAAGCCTTGTTGAGCAATATGCAAAAAATAATGAGATCGTTGTTAAAACAGAGCTGTTAAAGCAAAAAATTCAAAAGTTACAAAGTGGTTATCCTGATGAGTTTGCTTTTCAGGAAGCTCTTGTAGACAACGATGTTAGCTTTGAGCAGTGGCAAGCAAAAATTCGAAAGAGCCTTTTGCAAGAAGAGGTTTTTAAAACCGTTAAGGCCACTGTCGAAGAGCCTTCTGAAAAAGAAATTCGAAGCTACTACAATGAGCACAAAGAAGATTTTAAAAAAGAGCCCGCTTTAAAGCTTCAGCAGATAGTGTTAGCCACAGAAGGTGATGCGCGGGTTGTTTTGGATCACCTTAAAAAAGGAAAAGACTTTGGAGATGTGGCAAAAAAGTTTTCCATCACCCCAGAGGCCTCAGACAATGGAGAGCTAGGCTGGGTAGAAATGGGAACCTTTGAAGCCTTTGATGAGGCAGACAAGCTGCGGGTTAATCGTTATTCAGATATGATTAAGTCGCAAATGGGCTATCACATTATAAAGCTTCTTGGCAAAAGAGGCGCAAAAAGACCAAGTTATAGTGACTCTAAAGAGCAAATAAAACGTCTTTTACTTGAAAAAAAGCACAAAGTGGCACTTATTCAATGGTTTGAAAACCAGGTGAGATCTGCTAAAGTCTTTAAGGATCAAAAGCTTATTGACGGCATAAAAGTTGTCACTGAAAAATAGGAATCTTTATGTGCTTTATTAAAACATCATGTTTGTTACTTTTGCTTTTAGTTGCGTCCCTTGGGCAGGCTAAGGTTATTGATAAAACTCTTGCCAGCGTAAGCGGTGAACCCATTTTGCTGTCTGACCTTCAAAAGTTTAAATCCAACCTTACAAAAGCCGGTCTTGTTGATGAGGCTCTTTCTCGGGTTTTTGACCTTGAAAAGGTGCTCAGCTCAAGAGAATCTACAATTGAATATTTAGTGAATCAAAAAATTCTTGAGGCTGAAGCTAAGCGCTTGGGGCTTTCTGTTACAATGGAACAGGTTAATGACGAAATCAGTCGCATTGCCAAATCCTCAAACTTATCTGTTGATCAGCTTCGTTCTATGATTCAACAAAAAGGCATTAGCTTTGCAGATTATCAGGACTTTATAAAATCCAGCCTTGAAAGACGAGCTGTTGTTCAACAAGAAATCACTTCAAAAATTCAAATCTCTGAGGATGACATTACAACTTACTACATAACTCAAAAAGGATCTGCCAACCCACAAGTTTTTGAGTACAGCCTTGCTCAAATACTTTTTTTAAAATCAAATGGCGGAAAAGAAGCTGCCCTACAAAGAGCTGAAAAGGTTTATGACAAACTGTCTTCTGAATCCTTTGAAGCTTTAGCCGATAAGTTTTCTGAAGATCCTTCTTATTCTCAAGGCGGTGTTTTAGGTGAGTTTAAGTCTGGTGAAATGATTAAAGAGATGCGCAATGCTGTCTCTAATTTATTACCGGGACAACACTCAGTTGTTTTTGAAAGTCGTGCCGGTTTTCATATTGTAAAAGTCTTGAAAAAAAGCCTTGTTGAAAACCCTCAAATTCAAAGAGAAAAAAGAGCCATTCAAAACTACCTAATGGAACAGATGTTTCAAAAGCGTTTACAGTCTTGGCTACAACAGAAAAGAAAAAGTCTTTATATAAGGGTTACTAAATCATGACTAAACCTTATCGTATAGCGATCACAACAGGTGATGCTGACGGTATTGGATCAGAGATCACCGCAAAAGCTTTATCTAAACTGGGGCCACAAAAAAATGTGAAGTTTATTTTGTGGCGATCAAAGCGCTGCCCACAAAAACATTTAAGAATGATAGATTCAAAATTTCACCGTGAGACGGTTAAGTCTTGGCCAGAAGTTTTTGATCTTATCAATAATAACTCCTCAGAGATCATTGATATTTGTTCCTCTAGAAATGCAGCACACTGGGTAGAGGTTTGTGCAAAGGCTGCCATGTATAATCACATTGATGCTATTGTAACTTCACCGTTGTCAAAGACCACCATTGTAAAGTCTGGCTATAAAGAGATCGGTCACACTGAAATCTTTCAAAAAGTGGCTAAAGTTAAAAATGTGAATATGGCTTTTTTAGGAAAAAGCTTTAATGTGGTATTAGCCACTCCACATGTAGCTTTAAAAGACGTAGAAAAAAAACTAACAGAAACCGTTATTAAAAACACCTTTGAAAATGCTCAGCTTCTTGTCGATCAGCTTCCCGCAAAACAGCGAAAAAAACCAATGGCTCTTGTTGGGCTGAATCCTCACGCTGGAGAAAAGGGCCTTATTGGAAAGTTTGAATCAGAAAACCTAAAGCCTATTCTAAGTCAGATAAAGAAAAAGCACTCGGTTGAAGGCCCGCTTGTTCCTGATGCCGCCTTTTTTGAAGATAATTGGAAAAAGTACTCCACCTATGTTTGCCTTTATCACGATCAAGGTTTAATACCTTTTAAAATGATTCACGGACAGGACTCTGGAGTGCATTTAACTCTTGGGCTTCCCTTTATAAGAACCAGTGTGGATCATGGAACTGCAAAAAATATTTTTGGTAAAAACAAAGCCAATCCCAACTCAATGATTGAAGCGGTGGATTGGGCAATAAAGCTTGCTAAACGAAAACGGAACAAAGGCCTATAATATGAAAATGAATCCTGTAATTTTTAGAGAGTATGATATTCGTGGTGTTTATAACTCCGACTTTGACTTGGAGTTTGCAGAAAATCTTGGTAAGGCATTTGTTTCTTTTGTACGTAAGCATGAAAAGCCTGAAGGCTTAATTGAAGTCACTTTAGGCCATGACGCCAGACTTTCTTCTCCAGACATTGTAAAGGCCCTTACTCAGGGTATGGTGGCCTCTGGAGCAAAGGTCTATCAAATCGGAATGGTAACATCACCTATTTCCTACTTTTCAACATTTGAAATTCCAAACGTGTCTGGCGGCATTATGGTTACTGGAAGCCATAATCCCCCTGAATACAATGGCTTTAAAATCTCTGTTGGAAAAACAACGATTCATGGGCCCTCTATAAAAGAGCTGTATGAGATCATTGAATCTAAAGACTATATTTCTGGAGACGGATCCAGTGAAACTTATGACATTTTCCCCCAATACGTAGAGAAATATAAAAAAGAATTTTCCCATCTTAAAGACTTACCTGTTGTTTTAGACTGCGGCAATGGCGCTGCAGGAGTCATAGCTCGTAAACTTTATGAGGCCTGTGGACTGAAACCTATTATTTTGTTTGAAGAACCGGACGGCACATTTCCAAACCATCACCCTGATCCTACTGTTGAAGAAAACTTAGTTGATTTAAAAAAAGCCGTTTTAGAAAATAAGGCCGTTGTTGGAATTGGTTTTGATGGTGATGCTGACCGAATTGGTGTTGTGGGAGAAATGGGCCAAACGGTTTTTGGTGATGAGTTAATGGTGCTTGTTGCTGATGACATTTTAAAGTCTAACGCTGGAGCAAAGATTGTTGGTGATGTAAAATGCTCTGATCGCCTTTATGAGTTTGTAAAACTAAAAGGTGGATTGCCAATAATGTGGAAAACTGGCCATAGTCTTATTAAAGATAAAATTAGAACAGAAAAAGCTCCTTTTGGCGGCGAACTCAGCGGCCATATCTTTTTTGCAGACAGAAACTATGGTTATGATGATGCCTTGTACGCAGGTCTTCGCGTGATTGAGATCTTATCAAATTCTGGCAAAACAATTTCTGAACTCCTCAGTGAACTGCCCGAGGCTTTTAATACTCCAGAAATTAGAATCGACACCACAGAAGAAAAGAAACACCTTATTGTGGAAGCTCTTAAAAAGAAATTTCATACCGACAATGACGACTACAAGGTAAACTTACAAGACGGCCTAAGAGTGAGCTTTAAAAATGGCTGGGCCCTCGCTCGTGCCTCTAACACTCAGCCGGTGCTGGTCCTAAGGTTTGAAGCAGACTCTGACACAAATTTAAAACATATTGAAAAGCAATTTCGCGATGTTGTTGATCCGCTTTTATAGTTTTATTTAAAAGAGATCACTAAAAATATACAGTAACCAAAAAGCCGCATCTATTTTTAATACATATAAAAAAAGCACACATTTTTATGTGTGCTTTTTTTATTTCATATCTAATCTTAATAACTGGATTAGAACTTACCTGCAATTGTGTTTGCAATTACGAATGAAAATAGAACAAGTGTTTCAACGAACACAAGACCAAGAATCATAGGAACAAACATGTTCTTTTGAGCTTGTGGATTACGTGAAATACCTTCCATTGCTGCAGCAGCAATACGACCTTGAGCAAGTGCACCAGCAAAAGCAGCTAGGCAAAGAACCAAAGCAGCAGCGATTGCATAAAAAGCAGCATTGCTAATTCCAGCAGAAGCAGCGCCAGCAACAACTTGTTGTACGCCATCTTCAGCAAAAGCAGTTGAACCAGCTAGAACTGTAGCGATTGTTACGATGTTTTTTTTCATTCTTCTTTCTCCCTTAGTGATCATGAGATATTGCCATTGAAATGTATATCATTGACAACATGGTAAAAACAAATGCCTGCATAAAACAGACAAAAAGACCTAATAGATAAAATGCGACTGGCACTACATAAGGCACAAGATCAATAAAGATCCCAAGTACCGCATGGTCACCAATCATGTTCGCTTGCAAACGAATTGCTAAAGAAAATGGGCGAACAATATGAGAAATCAATTCAACAACAAGCATAAGTGGAGCCAAAAGAATTATTGGGCCCATGAACTGTTTAATATAAGAAATGCCATGTTCTTTAAATCCATAATAGTTATAGGCAACAAAAACAAAAAGACCCGCAGCAAGGTTGGTGTTGATGTTTTCTGTGGCCGGAGTCATACCAGGAATAAGGCCAAAAAAGTTGTTGAAAAATATGTAAAGAAATATGGCTGCAAACATAGGAGCAAAGTGTCGCCCATGCTCTCCAACCACTAAAGTTGTGAGGTTAGTAATAAACTCTGTTAAAACTTCAAATATTCCTCGAAGAGAAAATTTGTCTGTTGGCATTACTGCTGCATCGTTTTTGCCCAGCGCCACTCTGGCAGACAAAGACATTGCAATCATGACAACTCCAGCAATTGCTGCTGTGGCAATAGCAATGGCCATCATGTCGTGTCCTAAAAATAATTGTGTCCAGTTAAAATGTACCATTAATCTTCCATTTCACTTGTTTTTAAAACAGCCCAAATCAAACTAGAAAGAGCTATAGAAGAAAAGCCTACACCAAGCCCTAGAGCATTTAAGCCCGTATGAACCATAATATAGACGATATAAAACAATAATGCCCACTTAAATACAATGACACTAGCAGCTATGGCAATCAATTTTTTGTTAAAAATCTGATTTAGAGACCAATTTAGTAGCAACAAGCTAATACCTAAAACGGCACTTGATAAATACGCAGAATAGAGAACAGGGTTTTGATGGCCAAATCCACTTGAAATTAAGTAAAACAGCCCAACAATAAACCAATGTGACAACGAGAATTGATAGCCCCGATAAAGCTTTAAAACACCATCTAATACCATTGGTGCTACTCATAAATTTTTATGTGCAGTATGTCTAGAAGAATTTTGATTTTTTGTTATTTCTGCTTATTTTCTTCTTGTTCCAAAAACCTCATATACCGACGAATTAAGATATAAAAATGAAAACTCCAGCTAAGCAACACGGCCGCCAGAACTCCTTTTTCTCCCCAGCCACCAAGCTGATAGTAGCTATCCACAGCCTCGCCAAAGTACATGCCCCCTAGGACCAAAGCAAAAAGCTCAAACCCCACTCCAATAAACATTACTCCTGGGTTTTTCATACTACCTCCTTAAGCCTCTGGCTCCTGGCAGGTTTTCTTTTCTTTTTTTCAATTTTTTTATAGTAATCTCTATAAAATCAGGCATTGGATAGTCTTTTTTAAGTTCTTCTAAGATTTTTATCGCCTCATCGAAGTCATTAAGCTCTTCATAGCAAAGCGCTAAATTCATTGTAATGTTGTCTTTTCGAGACTGCTCTGGGAACTCTTCAATCACCTGTTTGTATATTGAGATGGCGTCCTCAATTTTTTTTGTGGTCAGCAAAATATTGCCCTTAAAGACCAACACTTCATATAAAGTTTTTTGGTCCAGATTCATATCTAACAAACTATCTACTTCAATCAACGCTTGATAAAAATTATTCAGCGAAAAATTACTACGAGCTAGGGCCAACCTGTACTTCACTCGTTTAGTGTCGTTTGTGGTGGTTTGGAGGAGTTTATTGTAGGCCTCTATTGATTTGTGATAATCGTTGAGTTTGTCAAAATACAAATCGGCAATACTAATTTGAGCCATTTCACGAGCCTTAGCTTTTTCAGAAAATAAAATCACATACTCATAATACTTAATGGCTTGGGAATAATTTTGATTTTCATCTCTTGATATCTTCGCCGCATGAATCGCGGCCTTTGCAGCTAGCTTTGAATTGGGTTTTTGCTTTATAATTTTGTCATAAACACTAAGAGCTTGCGTAAAATCTTTTTTTTCTCTTAGTGAGTGGGCACGCTCTAGTTCCTCTTCTAAACTAGAGGTGCATCCAAATATCAATAAAGCGATTAAACTTATAAGCGTTAAACGCATTGAGATTACTCTTCGTCTTCATCATCAACGCCAATAACGGCAACTCCGGTGACGTACTCATCTTTGTTCAAGTTAATTAAACGAACACCTTGTGTGTTTCTACCAAGGCAAGACACATCTGTAGTTTGCATACGAATGTTTTGACCTTGATTTGTGGTGATCATAATTTGATCGGTCTCAGCCACTCGTTTGGCTGTTACAACTTTTCCAACTTTGTCAGAAACTTTTTGAGTGATAATACCAACACCACCGCGGCTTTGAGTTCTGTACTCTTCAACAGCGGTTCTTTTGCCGTAACCTTTTTCAGTTACAATCAAAATGGTGTCTTTACAGTCTTTTGGAATAACTTCCATCCCAACCACTTTGTCGTTTTTACCTAAAGTGATGCCTTTAACACCGCGGGCACTTCGACCCATAGCTCTTACGCCGCCTTCGCTAAAACGTATGCTCATGCCCTCTTGCGTGGCAATAAACACATCACTAGAGCCATTGCTCACTCGAGCTTCAGTTAGGTTGTCTTCAAGATCTATAGTTAAAGCAATAATTCCACTTGGTCGAGGCTTAGAAAAAAGCTCTAACGAAGTCTTTTTAATCGTTCCGCCTTCTGTTAAAAGAACCACAAAATACTCTTTGTTGAACTCGTTGATCGGCAAAATGGCTCTTATGTTTTCACCATTGCTAATTTGAACAATGTTAGAAATAGATCTTCCCTTTGAAGTACGAGACCCTTGAGGTAGTTTGTGTACTTTAAACCAGTACAGCTTTCCTCTGTCAGAAAAGCTTAATATTGTGGTTTTCGTGCTGGCATAAAAAATCTTCCAAACGTAGTCTTCATCATTTCTTACACCGCCACCTTTAAGGCCTTTTCCACCACGCTTTTGAACTTTGTACTCTTCAACAGGAATACGCTTAATTGTTCCAGAGTAAGTCATACTCACAATCATGTCTTCATCAGCAATAAGATCTTCGTCGTCTGTTTCTTCACTGTCTGATGTTATTTGTGTGCGTCTTGGGCTGTTGTATTTTTCTCTAATGTCTTGAAGCTCTTCACTTATGATTTTGTAAATCTCTTTTACATCAGCCAAAACTTTTTTAAGCCAGCCAATTTTTTCCATAAGAGCTGTCAGTTCATTTTGAATTTTTTCTCTTTCAAGTCCTGTCAATCTTTGAAGTCTCATCTCTAAGATGGCTTGGGCTTGATGCTCTGTAAAATCAAACTGTTCAATTAAGCTTTTCTTGGCTATTGTAGTTTCTTTAGAGGCTCTGATGGTTTTAATCACTTCATCAATTTGATCTAAAGCTTTTTTAAGACCCTCTAAAATATGAGCTCTTGCTTCTGCTTTTTTCAGTTCATAAATACAACGTTTAGTAACAACGTCTTTTCTGTGCTCAACAAAAGCCTCAAGCATTGATTTTAAATTAAACACTCGTGGCTGGTTACGAGAATCCAAAGCAAGCATAATAATCCCAAAGCTTGTTTGCATTTGAGTGTACTTGTATAGTCTATTTAGAATGACTTGAGCATTTTCGTTTTTCTTTAAAACAATAAGAATGCGCATTCCCTCACGTGAAGATTCATCACGGATGTCTGAAATACCTTCTATTTTTTTATCTCTTACAAGGCCGGCTATACTTTCAATTAATTTTGCTTTGTTTACTTGGTAAGGAATCTCCGTTACAACAATGTTTTCTCGGTCTTTACTGTCAACAACCTCTGCCACAGCTCTCACTGTAATAATCCCACGTCCTTTTTTATAGGCAGACTTTATTCCATTAGTTCCCGCAATAACACCAGCTGTTGGAAAGTCTGGACCTTTAATGTGTCCCATGAGTTCATCAATTGAGATGTCTGGATTATCAATTAAAGCCACACACCCATCAATCAGCTCAAGCAAGTTGTGAGGAGGAATGTTTGTAGCCATCCCCACCGCAATACCGCTACTACCATTGGCTAAAAGGTTTGGAAATTTAGCTGGCAGTACTGTTGGAATCATTAAGGAGTCATCATAGTTTGGCTGAAAAGCAACTGTGTCTTTTTCAATATCTTCTAAGATTTCCTCGGCAAGTTTTGTCATGCGCACTTCGGTATAACGCTGGGCTGCCGGGCTATCACCATCTATAGAACCAAAGTTTCCTTGCCCATCTACAAGAGGATATCTTAAGGAAAAGTCTTGAGCCATTCTCACCATGGTATCGTATACAGCAGCGTCACCATGTGGATGATACTTACCGATCACATCACCAACAATACGTGCTGATTTTTTATAAGGCTTGTTGTGAGTATTGTTTAAGTCGTTCATTGCATACAATATTCTGCGATGAACCGGCTTTAAACCATCTCTTACATCTGGAAGCGCTCGACCTACAATCACACTCATTGAGTACTGTAAGTACGCTTCTTTCATTTCTTTGTTAATATCAACTGAAACAACACCGTTATCTGTTTGCATATTTTCACCCATTGATTAAACGTCTAGTTCTTGCGCAAGCAACGCATTGTCTTCGATAAATTTTCTTCTTGGTTCTACTTGGTCACCCATTAGGATGCTAAATGTTTCATCCGCATCCATGGCGTCATCAATACTCACCTGGAGTAAACTTCTATTTTCTGGGTTAAGCGTGGTTTCCCAAAGCTGGTCTGGGTTCATTTCACCTAATCCCTTATAGCGTTGAACATATAAACCTTTTTTACTGGTTTCCATGATATGTTTATAAAAAGCAAAGTAACTATTAAACTTCATGTCCTCGTCTTCGCCTTCAATTACAAGAGGTAAATCTGACACTGTAGTAATTTTGATCCATAATTTTTTAAGCTCTCGCCATTCACTACTTTCCATTGTTTCATGATCAATGACTGTATAAAATCTATGACCAAACTTACTGCTGGTAATTGTAAACTTTAAAGAGTCATAGTCTCCGTCTTTTTGAATATCTAATGCCAGGTCAGACACACCAGACGTTGGATTGTCATCAACCCAGCGCTTGAAGCTTTCAAAAAACTCTTTAATTTTATTTTCGTCTTTTAAGTACTCTTTAAGGTCAGCCTGCTTTGTTAATAAATGCAACAGCACCTCTTCTTCGTATTTATTAACCATGCTCCTTAAAAGTTTTTCGCAAGCTTGAATGCTTAAGATAAAGTCTTTGATTTGTTCAACTGAAACAGAGTCTTTAATAGATTTTATGTTTATTGAGTTTAAGCTCAAATCCAACAAATACTCCGTAAGGCTGGCTTCATCTTTTAAGTAAAGCTCTTCTTTTCCTCTTTTCACTCTGTAAAGAGGTGGTTGAGCAATGTAAACATAGCCGTTTTCAATAATTTGAGGCAGTTGTCGATAAAAGAACGTCAAAAGCAATGTTCGAATGTGTGATCCATCCACGTCCGCATCTGTCATAATTATAATTTTATGATATCGAATTTTATCAGGCTTAACATTGTCTTTACCAATTCCGGTTCCTAATGCTGAAATCATCATTTTGATTTCGTTGTTAGATAGCATTTTATCAAACCGGGCTTTTTCAACGTTTAATATTTTACCTCTTAAAGGAAGAACCGCTTGTGTTTTACGGTCTCTAGCCTGCTTCGCAGAGCCACCAGCTGAATCCCCCTCAACCAAGTACAACTCACAAAGAGCCGGATCTCTTTCTTGGCAGTCTGCCATTTTACCCGGGAGAGAGCCGCTATCTAAGGCCGTCTTTCTGCGAGTTAAGTCTCTAGCTTTACGAGCGGCAATTCTTGCTCGAGCAGAGTCTACACATTTTGTAATAATATTTTTTGCAATTGATGGGTTTCGGTCTAACCAGTTAGAAAGGTTTTCATTCACAAGTGATTCAACAATACCCTTTACTTCTGTGTTTCCAAGCTTGGTTTTAGTTTGTCCCTCAAACTGAGGTTCTATAACCTTAACACTCACAACAGCAGTTAAACCCTCACGAATGTCATCGCCCTCTAAATTTTCTTTTAAGTTTTTCAACAGATTATTTGATTGAGCATAAGAGTTCGTTGTTCGAGTCAAAGCTCCTCGAAAGCCAACTAAGTGAGTACCACCTTCAATAGTGCTGATGTTATTGCAATAAGTAAAAATAGATTCTGAAAAAGACTCATTCCATTGCATAGCCACTTCAACTTCTACATCTTCTTTTTCGCCTTTAAAGTATATCACATCAGAGTGAAGAGATTTTTTTGAATCATTCAAATAAGAAACAAAAGCCGCAAGACCATCTGAAAACTGAAATTCAACTTTTTTGTTATCTTGTCTTTCGTCAATGAGTGTAAAGTGTAGACCTGCGTTCAAAAAAGCAAGCTCTCTGTAGCGTTTTGATAAAATACTAAAATCAAAACCAATATTTTCACCCTTAAAAATTTCACGGTCAGGTTTGAATTTTATTTTAGTTCCAGTTTTATCCGTTTCGCCAACTTTTTCTATTTCACCTTGAGGAACACCGCGCTCATAAGATTGCTTCCAGATCACACCGTTTCTTTTAACTTCAACGGTACAAAAACTTGATAACGCATTTACAACACTCGCACCAACTCCATGTAGCCCCCCAGAAACTTTGTAACTTTCACTGTCAAACTTTCCACCAGCATGAAGAACGGTCATTACAACCTCAAGAGCGGACTTACCACCCTTATGTTTATCAACTGGAATACCACGACCATCATCTTCAACAGTAATAGCGTCATCTGGGTGAATAGTAATTTTAATATGCTTACAATAGCCTGCAAGAGCTTCATCCACAGAGTTATCTGTAATTTCATAAACTAGATGGTGATAACCTTTGTTTCCGGTATCACCAATATACATACCTGGGCGCTTTCTTACGGCCTCTAGTCCTTCAAGCACTTGAATGGAACTCGCATCGTAATCTTTTTTCATAGGTGTGGAGCTTACAGCTTGCTGATCTTCTGACACAAATAACCCCTTTAGTTACTAAACACTGAGGCGACTCCGTCCTCAATTGTATATATATTTAAATCTGTTTCTTGAAACGGAAACTTAAAATTTAAGTCCGTAGTTGTAATAAAAATTTGCGAATCTATTGTCTTTAAAAAATTCACTAAATGGTACCTTTTTTCGTTATCAAGTTCACTTAATACATCATCGAGCATCAAAATAGGGTAAAACCCCTGTTTAATTTTATGATGTTGAATTTGGGCCATTTTAAAAGCCAAAATCAATGCTCTTTGCTGACCTTGCGAACAGTAAAATCTACCATCTTCTTGGTTAACTAAAAAGCAAATATCGTGTTTATGCGGCCCGATTAAACTTGTTCCTGACGAAATTTCAGCTTTTAACAGCTCTTCTCGCCTCAGAGAGAGCTTTTGATAGATTTGTGACTCTTCATCGTACAAACAATTTTCTCCAGAAGCTAAGTAATCCACAGAAATATCCACATTTTTTGATAATATCTCTCTGAAAATCTCTTGAAAGTCCGGCATCAGCTCTCTTAAAGCATTCACCCGCTTAGCCGCTAATTGAGTGGACAGCTTAAGAAAGCTCACATCGAGGCTCTCAAGCATTTGTTGAAACCCGACTATAGGTTCATCTGCTTTTTTATTTTGCATTAAAAGGCGATTTCGTTGCTTTAAGGCCCTTTTGTAATCAGAGATCAGCTGGCTAAAACCTTGATTGGCTAAAACCTCATCAATCAGCAGCCTTCTTTGTTCGGGGCCCTCTTTTACCGAAGCCAAACTTTCTGGACTAAAAAGCACACAGGGGAACAAATTGGAGATTCTTGCCAATGATGTGTTTTTTTTATTCAAACTGTATCTTTTCTTTTTTTCTTTTAAAGCAAGCTCCAAAGTGTGAGTCAGGTCATTTGCTTCAACCGAAGCTCGTAAAAAGGCTTCCTGCTTGCCTTTTAAAATATAACTTTCAAATTTAGCGGGTCGAAAGGACTGTCCACGAATCATTAAAAACATGGACTCCATAAGGTTGGTTTTACCTTGACCATTCTGACCTAAAAAAACATTAACACCAGAATTAAAATCTAATTTCTGTTGAGTGTAGTTTCGATATTGATTTAGCTGAAGACTATTAAATTTCATAAGAAGATGATCCAAAACGTTTTAAACTAGAACTTCGCTATTTCTTTAACTAAACGCCAATAGCCTTAAGCCATAATAAACTTAAAGATTTCCTCAAATTTATACACATTAAATTCTCATGGGCATCACAACACAAGTGTAGGCTTTATCCGATGTGGGTGTGAGTAAACCTGGGGATAATTGATCATTTAAAGAAATATCAACTGATTCATCTGAGATACTGCTTAAAACATCAATGATGTATTTTGCATTAAAACCAATTTTAAATTCGTTTCCATTATACTCAACAGGGATTTCCTCTTTGGCATCACCAAGCTCTGGGTTGTTAGATGAAATCTCCATTTTTCCATTGGAAAATTCAAACGTAACGCCTTTTGATTTTTGATTAGAAAGCAAAGACACACGCTTTAGCGAAGAAAATAAAATATCTCTATCGACTTTTAATTTTTGAGGCAACACTTGTGGAATAAGCTGTTGATAATTCGGATACTTTCCTTCAATCAAACGAATCATTAATACCGTGGAGTTGTGTTTTACGATCAGCTGTGCTCCCTCGATAGCCATCTCAAATTCACCATCAATGGCCTCAAGCATTTTACGAATCTCTTGCAGGCCTTTTCTAGGAATAATAACACCAACGGGCTGTGTGGCTTTTTCATCTTTAACTTCACTGAAACGATCTACTAAGCTGAGTCTGTGCCCATCTGTGGCTACCATTCGATAAGTTGTTCCAGCCTCTTGAGGTATTTTTTCAAAATAAACACCGTTTAAGTGGTAACGAGTTTCATCAGTTGAAACACTGTAAATTGTTTTTTCAATCATTTCTGAAAACACTGATGACTGCATTTTTATAAAGTCATTGGTGTTGTATGAAGGAAACACTGGGTACTCATCTGGGCTTATGCCTACAAGATTAAACTCCGAGCTTTGTTGTTGAATGCGTAACCAATTATTTTCTTGTTTTTCTAACAAAATTTTCCCGTCTGGTAATTCTTTAATAATATCAAAAAAGTTTTTAGCATTTACTGCAACTCTTCCCTTTTCATGAACTTCACATTCCATTTGATCTGTTAACGAAACTTCAAGATCTGTTGCAAAAACTTTTAGATTTCCTTGGTCAGCTTCAAAAAGAACATTTACCAATATAGGCATTGTATTTCTTTTTTCAACAATGTTTTGTGTTTTGCTTAACAAGGTTAAAAGATCTTTTTTTTCTATTTCAATTTTCATGTGCCCTCCAAGGCCCTATAAAATACTAATTTATATATAATTAAATATAGTAATAGTAGTAGGGGTGTTATTATCTCAATTTACTATCTAAGTCATTGATTTTACTTTTTAATCCATGTGGAAAACTTGTGGGACGACTGTGTACATAAAAAATCGCAAATTGTTGATATCTCAGTGTCCCCAACTTAAACACATTTTTTTCCACGTGGTTATCCACATCACTAATTCACACCCCTGTGATGTTGTGGATTCGTCCTTCTAACTCCTCAATATCTCTCTTTAAATCTAAATTTTTTGTCTGTTGATCTTGTATTCTACGCAGCGCACTCATGACAGTGGTATGGTCTTTGCCGCCAAAGGCTCTACCTATATCTACAAGGGATTTATCTAGGTGTTTTTTTACTAAATACATTGAAACTTGTCGCGCAGTGACAAGAGGTTTGGTTCTATTTCTGGATTTTAAGTCGGTCACACGCACATTATAATGTTGGGCTGCCAGCTTCATAATCTCATCAACAGTGATACTTGTAGTGTCATCATGGTTGTTAAGAACCTTTTTTGTAAGGTCCATAGAAATGTCTAAACCCTGAAGCTCAGAAAACATCTTAACTTTGTTTAAATTTCCCTCTAATTCACGAATAGATCTTTTAGAAATCCGGGCAATGTAATTTACCACCTCATTGGGAAGCCTAATATTACGCTTTTCCGCTTTATACTTTAAAATAGCCACTCGAGTTTCAATATCAGGCATTTGAATATCAGCAATTAAGCCCCACTCAAGCCGCGTTCTTATTCTGTCTTCAAGACCCTTAATGTCTTTAGGCATGCGATCACTGGCCACAACTACCTGTTGGCCTTTTTCAAAGAAGTCATTCAGGGTATGAAAAAACTCTTCTTGAACAGCTTCACCGCGTCCTAAGATCTGAATATCGTCCATTAGCAAGACATCACACTGTTCACGAAAGCGCAGGCGAAACTTGTCCATTTCAGAACGCCGGATTGAAGAAATACATTCATTTAAAAAGCGCTCAGCAGACACATAACAAATTTTTAATCTCGGATGTGAGTGAGCAATATGGTTTCCAACCGCATGTAATAAGTGGGTTTTACCCATACCAGTGGGTCCACATATAAAAAGAGGGTTGTAGTTTTCAACCCCTGGGTTTTCAGCAATACTAAAACTTGCAGCATGAGCAAACTCATTGTTTCTGCCCACAACAAAACTTGAAAATTGATAGTCTTGATTCAGGCCCTCAACCACTTTTGCCTCTGTTTCATAAACTTGCTTTGCCGTTTCAAAGGCGTTGGCATGACTTGGATTATGGCTGTGGGTTTTTTTAGCCGCTTCAAAAAGGTCTGATGGCGGTTCAGTGGTGTACTGACTGATGTCAGGAGTGTCGCCTGTCACAAATAACTCAATATTAAAGGGGCTTTCAAAAATCGCTGAGATTTCCCCACAGATATTATCCAATAAGTTCTGTGAAATCCAATACTTATGAAGCTCAGTAGGCACACCAAGCTTGAAGTTCATAGATCCACTTTCAGTATTTTCTACAGACAATAAAGTGGTGGGTTCAAACCACATTTGTAGTGGTTTATTGTGTAAATTCTTGTCTTTTAAATTAGACTTGATCTGCGACCAAAACTCTTGAGCATTACTCACAAGCTCATCCCCATTTCGCTCAAAACTTAAGCTATAATTGATTTGTTTGCTTATTATTGCATCATTTACATAGTGTAAATGTGGATAACTGGAAATGGATTATCATGGTCGATTAAAAGATTCAACAACTTGACGACCATAAAATGTTGTGGTTCTATGGCGCATCAGATTTGGCCCTCAAAAGCTAGTCTGGATAAAAAGACGTAATATTTGTCGTAATATATAAAGCGGAGTGGAAAATGAAAAGGACATATCAGCCTAGTCGTAAAAAACGTAAAACAAGTCATGGATTTAGAAGCCGTATGGCAACAAAAGATGGTCAACAGGTGCTTTCAAGACGCAGAGCAAAGGGTCGTAAGAGACTTACAGTGAATGTTGGCGGAAAATAAAAAATCCTGTCGTTTAACAAAAACAGAAGATTACAAGAATTTATATAAAGCGGGCCGTCGAGTTTATCCAAACTCATGGATTGTTGTTAATTTTAAAAACAACAAATCGGAGAGCTATAGGTACGGCCTTACAGTTCCCAAGTATGTGGGAAACGCGGTAGTAAGAAACAGAGTAAAAAGACTTTGCAGAGAAGTTTTCAACAAAAGCGAAGTCTGCAAAAGTCTTCCCCCGGTAGATGTAAATTTTGTTTTTAAAAAAAGAGATCCGGGGCTTTACAAAAACTTGAGTTTTGAAGAGTTGAAAAATGAGCTGGAGAAAGCCTGCAAAAGGATTAATAAATACCATAAATGATGTGCTTCGTTTCGTGGCTATTTCGTTGATTAAAATTTATCAGTTATTATTGTCGCCCTATATTGGTAGAAGCTGTCGCTTTTCGCCAACCTGTTCTCATTACGCTGTAGAAAGCTTTAGAGCTTTTCCTTGTCACAAGGCTTTTTATCTCACTTTAAAGCGATTATTAAAATGTCATCCTCTTGGACCTTTTGGCTACGACCCTGTTCCTCAATCAAAAACTTTAAAAGGACGCTCATAAAATGAATAACAACCAAAACTTTATGGACTCAAAAACTCTATTAGCTATCGCCTTTTCAGCATTAATTTTTATGGGGTGGTCATATTGGATGCAAAAAAGATATCCAGAGCACTTCAATGAAACAAAAAAGCAAGAGGTTGTTCAGGGTCAAAATGAACAAAAAACACAACAAGAAACGTCCGCGGTAGAGCCCGATGGTGTCGCTGAAATTAAAACGGCAAAAAAACAAGCTCCTGTTAAGGTTTTAGATCAACAGATTCAATATTCAGATGAAAAAGTAGAATTTAAAATTCATTCCAAAGGAATGGGTGTTACTGACTATCAACTGCACGATCACTTTAACAGAAAAAAAGAAAACAAAAAAATTGGATCCAAAAAAGAGTACTTACCCTTAGAAACAGCTCTTATTGATTCTAAGAGCCCTCTTTATTTTGATATCAAAGAAACCAACCCTGGTGTTTATAAGGGCACAGCGAAACAGTCTGGCCTTGAGGTTATAAAGACCATAAAAGTTAATTCTAAAAACTATTCCATTAAAACCATTATTGAAGTTAAAAATTTAAACGATAGCTTTAAGGGGATTAGAACTTATCTTGTTGAAGATCTACAAGACTTGTCTTCAGGTGGAATGTTTTCTGCGGATCAATACAATGTACAAGATATATTTGTTAAAAAATCAAACGATCAAGAAACCTTTATTGTTGGACAAGAAGACCACCTAATGCTGCCTCCAGACAGTGTAGAAAAAGTAGCCTTTTCTACCGTTGAGGCCGCTAGCATTGGCTCGCAATACTTTACCTTTGCTTTTTTAAATCAGTCTTCTATTTATCCAGACTTTGTTCCTATGGTAGTAAAAGAAACGAATACGATTCTTGGTATCATAGATTACAAAATGATTTCTAGAAAAAACAATATGGTTCTAGAATATGTTAATTATCTTGGCCCAAAAGACGTTGATATTATTGAAACTGTAGACCCAATGCTTACAGAAACTGTCGACTTTGGTTTTTTTGGAGGGATTGCAAAAATTCTTCATATGGGGCTTCAAATGTTCCACTCCTTAACAGGAAACTGGGGTTTGGCGATTATACTGCTAACACTTTTGGTTCGTGTTTTATTAACTCCAATTATACTTCCCTCTTATCGTAATATGAAAAAAATGTCGAAGCTGGCTCCGCTCATGAAAGACATTCAAGAGCGATATAAAGATGATCCACAGCTTCGTGGTCAAGAAGTTATGAAGCTTTATAAAGACCACAAGGTAAACCCCTTAGGTGGATGTTTACCAATGTTTTTACAGCTTCCCATCTTTTTTGCTTTATTTCAGGTGCTTGGTAAAAGTGTCGACTTGTATCAGGCTCCATTTTATTTGTGGATCAATGATTTAAGTGAAATTGACCAGTTCTATGTTCTTCCTGTGCTTTCAGGTGTGGTCATGTTTTTTCAAATGAAGTCTAATCCGAGCAATGAAAACATGCAGCCAGCTCAGAAAAAAATGATGATGTTAATGCCACTTGTGATGATCTTATTTTTTGTGCGTCTTCCCAGTGGTTTAAACTTATATATGTTTGTTAGTACTCTGTTTGGTTATTTTCAGCAGGTGTATTTTATTAATGATAAGAAAGAAAAAAAATCAAAAGTAGAAGTTCTTAACTAGGAGATATAAGAATGGCGGGATTGTTATCAAAAATATTTGGAAAAAACGATAAAAAGTCAGAATTAATAATTGATGATTTAGTGGAAGATGTCATCATTGGCTTGTTAGAAAAAGGAAACTTTTTACTTTCTTACGAGATCAAAATAGATGACAGCAAAGGCACTGTTGATATAGAGCTTTTTGGTGAAGACGAAGAGATCTTAAAAGAGCGTGATGGTCAAATGCTCGATGCTATACAGCTTTTTATGACAAGAGTACTTCAACATCAATTGCCAGAAACGAGAGTTTCTATCACTGTTGACTGTGATGGCTATAGAGAGCAAGCCAATGAGTCACTTATTAAATTAGCAGATAAGCTCAAAAATATTGCACTAAAAAAGCAAAAGTCTGTTTATTTTAGAGCTCTTCCACCAAAAGACCGTAAAGTAATACATCAGTATTTAGCGGAAGACGGACGTGTAAAAAGCCATTCTGTTGGCGATGGTCTTTATAAAAAGATAAAAATTTATCCTAATCGTCAAGAGTCAGAAAAGGCATCAAAACCGGCGGAATAATTATGTCGGTTTATTTAGACAATGAAAGTGACACTATCTGTGCAACAGCAACTCCTCCCGGCCACGGAGGAATTGCTGTAATACGAATTAGCGGGGATGATGCTATTCAGAGTGCTAAAAAATGTTGTCCCTTTCTTCCATCAAACCCTGAGTCCCACCGCGTTTATTATGGCTTTCTTGTAGATAAAAATAATGAAAAAATAGATGAAGTGCTTTGCACTTATTTTGCTTCAGGTCGATCTTTTACGGGAGAACCTGTCGTAGAAATTTCGTGTCACGGTGGCGAATATCTTACGCAGGCAGTGCTTTCTAGAGTTGTAGAAACTGGTGTTCGTATTGCTGAAAAGGGTGAATTTAGTTTTCGGGCTTTTATGAATGGCCGTATTGATTTAGTTCAAGCCGAAAGTATTTTATCTTTAATTCAAAGTGAAACGAAAAAAGCCTCGCAGTTGTCTTTAAGCCATTTAGAGGGTGAGCTTTCTAAAACCTATAAAAACATTGAAGATCAACTTGTTTGGATATTAGCTCACTTAGAAGCAAACATAGACTATGCTCAAGAAGACATTCAAGTTGCTGAAGAATCTTTGTTGTTAAATAAATTAATTTCTGCTGAAAGTGAAATTATAAAACTTGTAGAGTCCTTTGACGATGGTCGTAGAGTCAAAGAAGGCGTTCGAATCAGTTTAATTGGTCTACCTAATGCTGGTAAGTCGAGTCTTTTAAATGCAATCTTAAAACAAGAGCGTTCTATTGTTACAGATATAGAGGGTACAACTCGTGATTTTATAGAAGAGACTTATTATTATAAAAACCAAAAGTATATACTGACAGACACAGCAGGCCTTCGTGAAACCTCAGATACCATTGAAAGTCTTGGCATTCAAAGAACCATAAATGTTGTGAACCAGTCCGATTTTATTGTTGTTCTTTTGGATCCAAATCAGTCGATTGAAAATCAAGTTGAAAATTTAAAACGTTTTAACATTCAAAGCTCAATGAACACGTTATATGTTGTAAACAAAAAAGACTTAATTACAAACACACATCTTAAAAGCTTAAAATCTTTTTTGCCAGAGAAAGACCGTGTTTTATATATAAGCGCAAAGCTTAACCAAGGGGTGGATGAACTTTTAGAGCTTATCTTTCAAAAGACCTCACCAAGATCATCTGAATCTTCTGCCCTCGTCACTCAACTTCGACACTTTGAGCTTTTAAAAGCGAGCCTTGAAGACATTGATCGCGCAAAACAGAGCCTTTCTGCTGCTGACAGCCCCGAATTTACCATTTTTGAGCTTCAATCTTCTGTATATAAGATCCAAGAGATTCTAGGAAAACAGTTCGATGACGAAATCATGGACCGTGTTTTTAAAGAGTTTTGCCTCGGTAAGTAGTAACTTCACTTTTTGTTTTCAACTTGACCTTTTTGCCCTGCAGCATTATTTGTCCTATACAGATAAGGAGACCTTATGAATCAATATGACATCATTGTTGTTGGCGGTGGCCATGCAGGAGTAGAAGCTTGTACAGTTGCGGCAAGAATGGGACTCAAAACCCTTTTGGTGACGTTGCGCCTGGATCGCAGTGGTTATATGAGCTGCAACCCCTCTATTGGTGGCTTGGGTAAAGGTCATATTGTTAAAGAAATTGATGCTTTTGGTGGTGTAATGCCAGAGGCAACCGATAAAAATTGTATTCAGTTTAAACGATTAAATTCTAGCAAAGGTCCTGCGGTTCGCGGTTCCAGAGCTCAATGTGATAAAGATCTTTACTGTCAAACGGTTCAGTCAGAACTTGAAAACCACCCTAACCTAGAAATATTAGCTGCTGAAGTTGAAAGTCTGTATCTGGAAAAAGATCAATGTAAGGGTGTTTATTTAAAAGATGGATCTTTAGTTCCTTCGAAAGCGGTAATTTTAACTACGGGCACTTTTCTGAATGCCGTTATGCATTTTGGTTTAAAGCGTATTGAAGGCGGCCGAATTGGCGACAGCTCTAGTTTTGGTCTCTCAAATCAACTGAAAGATTTTGGTTTTTCTGTAAATCGACTTAAAACCGGCACGCCTCCCCGTTTGCTCAAGCAAAGCATTGATTGGAGTAAAATGGAGGAACAGTATGGTGATAAAACATTTATGCCTTTTAGCCTTTTTAGTGAAAATAAAATGCAACTTCCTGAGGTGGCTTGTTATTTGGCTTACACAAATGAAAAAACTCATGAGATTATTCGCAATAATTTAGATAAGTCACCTATGTTTACAGGAGTTATAGAAGGCATTGGCCCTCGCTATTGCCCAAGCATTGAAGATAAAATCACCCGTTTTCATGAAAAAAATCGTCACCAAACATTCCTTGAGCCAGAAGGCCTATCAACGGACTCAATCTATCTTCAGGGCATCTCAACGAGCCTTCCAGAAGAGGTTCAATATGACTTTTTAAAAACTATTCCTGGGCTTGAAAACGTAAAAATGCTGAAACCAGGATATGCTGTCGAATATGACTTTATAGAGCCGACACAAATACACCATACCCTTGAAACCAGAATGATTTCAGGTCTTTATCTGGCCGGTCAAATTAACGGCACCAGTGGCTATGAGGAGGCTGCAGGACAAGGATTAGTGGCCGGAATTAATGCTGGCTTAAAAATCATTGAAAAACCATCTATGATTTTAGGCCGTGACCAGTCCTATATAGGGGTTTTAATAGATGATTTAGTCACTAAAGGCACAAAAGAACCTTATAGAATGATGACTTCTCGTGCTGAATTCCGCTTGGCCTTAAGAGAGGACAACACTTACGATCGCTTGTCTGATCTGGCTTTTTCAGTGGGAAGCTTGCCTCAGCAAAAATATGATCGAATATTGGCTTTAAGAGATGATCGAGAAAAATTGCTGACTAAACTTAAGTCTAAGACTCTCTACCCTAATGCGGAAACAAATTCTTTGTTAAAATCTCTAGGAACTCCAGTTTTAACTAAACCTACTGATCTCAGCATACTACTGCGACGTGTCGAAATGAGCTGTTCTAAAATGGAGCGTTTCATTTCAATCGAAGAACATGAAGAAATTGTTAAAAACCAGGTCGAAATAGAGATCAAATATGAAGGTTATATTAAAAGACAGTGTGAAATTATTTTACAGGCCCAAAGGCTTGAGAAATTAGATATCCCTACCGATATAAACTATGAAGAGGTTAAGGGGCTATCGCTTGAAGAGATAGAAAAGCTAAAACAGATAAAACCCATCACGCTTGGTCAAGCCAAGAGAATCAGCGGTGTTAATCCATCAGCAATTCAAGCTTTGCTTATTCACCTTAAAGGAAAAAAACGCAAATTTAAGGAGATGCACAGTGTTACCAAATCATAGCGGGACGTTGGTTGATGAAGAGTCCAAAACACAATGGCGAGTGCCTGAGTGGTTTGCTCACCTATCAGACCTACAATTAGAACAATTAAGAGTGTTCCACGTGGAACTTATAAGTTTTAACGGTCGAATTAATTTAATTTCTCCAAGATCAGAAAGAAATGCAGATATAATGCATTTTGCTGACTGTATATCTGCAGGCGAGGCTCTCTTGGCTTCTACAGCAGAACAAGAAATATACGATATAGGCAGTGGTAACGGGTTGCCAGGAATTATCTTAGCCATTCTTGACCCCGCAAGAAAAATTGTCATGATTGACAAGGATGCTCGCAAAATTGAGTTTTTAAAACATGTAGCAGGTAAATTAAACCTTAAAAACGCCCTGCCTGTTCACTCACGCATAGAAGACTTACCAGAGACTTCTGTTAAGTGTGCTATTTCTCGTGGTTTTGCCTCAATTGGCAAAGCATTAGTGGCTTGTAGAAAGGTTGCAGCCCCAGGAATGGAGTATTATCACATGAAATCTGAGTCTTGGGTGACCGAGGCGGCGGATATACCGCCTCAGATATGCTCTTATTGGCAGCCTCAACTTGTTAAAAAGTACACATTGCCGGCAAATTTAGCCAGTATGCACTTAATTCTTACCAAAAGAACAGAGTAACAGGTGATGTTCCACGTGGAACATCATTCTTTGTTTTCATAATTTGGATTGTCTTTAAAAAGCTTAGGAACTCGTGAATTCCAGTTCATATTCGCGCTTCTGAGCTTTTTATTTTGCTGATAGGCCTTATACTCTTTAGGGTCTGGCCACGGCTCATCGTTATAAAAAGCCTTTTCGTAGGCGATTTTACTGTGAATACGCCTTTTTTCCATTCTAATCTTAAAATACTCGGCTTTTTGCTTGGCTGTCTCATGTTGGCTTTTAAGTTTTTTTAGGGCCCTTCGAGCTACAACTTTTTCCGTGGATCGGGGAGCCGCCTCTTTCAACTCCTCTTGAGCTGATTCTATCTGTTTAGGAAGAGATTCTGCCTCTTTAGAGAATTCTTTGTATTGAGACTGGTAATCCAAAAAAATAGGATCTAAAAACTCGGGGTTAGGGTTTTTAGACTTGCACCCAATAATTGAGAGAAATAATAAAAACAAAATATAAAAATTGATAGTTTTAAAAAAATGCGGCATCTTATTGTTGCTCCATTGTTCCACATGGAACATATCGGAATATAAACAAAAAATTTAAGGTGCCTGGGGGTAACAATGTTAAGAACAATATGTGTGGCAAACCAAAAGGGCGGTGTGGGTAAAACCACGACCTCTGTGAACTTAGCTGCAGCTCTTGCTAGAAGGGGAAAAAAAGTTCTTATTTTTGACATGGACCCACAGGGCAACGCGTCAAGCGGGTTAGGTGTAAAAAGATACGATCAAGAAGCTGGCAACGCCTATCACGTGATTATAGGTGAAAAAAACATAAATGACGTGATGCAGCAATCAAATGAGGAAAACTTATATGTGGTAGCCGCAAACCCTGACCTTGTTGGGGCAGAGATTGAGCTCGTTGAGGTTGAAAGGCGTGAGTATAGACTTAAAGACGAGCTAAAACTTATGAAAGACAGCTTTGACTATTGTATTATAGATTGCCCGCCATCATTAGGGCTTCTGACCGTTAACGCCTTATCTGCAGCAGATACATTTTTAGTTCCTCTACAGTGCGAATACTATGCCTTAGAAGGCTTGAGCCAACTTCTAAACACTGCTGGGCTTATTAAAAAGAACTTAAATCAAGAGCTTAAAATAGAGGGCATTGTTTTAACAATGTTTGATACAAGAAACAATCTCAGCCATCAGGTGGTTTCTGAAATACAAGCGCACTTTAAAGACAAGGTTTTTAAATCCATTATTCCTAGAACAGTAAGGCTTAGCGAGGCCCCGAGCCATGGACTTTCCATATTTGAATACGACTCAAAATCTATTGGGGCTAAAAAATATAACGAATTAGCTAAAGAGTTAGATGAAAGAGTTGAGGCTGAAAAAAAAGAAGACATGCCTGCTGATACTGCAGAAGTAAAGTCAGAGATAAAAGCAGAGACTTTAGCTGAAGAGGCCTCTGAAGTTGAACACAATGAGGTGGTTCCAGAGGTTGTGGCTCAGCCAGAGGTTACAAAAATCTTAGAAGCACCAAAAGAAGAAGAAAAAGCCCCGTCAGAAGAAGCAGAAAAACAACACAGCCCCGTGGATGCGGACTTTGTTCCATTAAAACTTAACGATATAAATGGTGAGGGCGAAAGCAATGTCTAATCAAAAAAATGAAAAAAGAGTGGCAAAAAAAACAGGATTAGGCCGAGGTCTAGGAAGCTTGTTGGGTGAAAACATTAGACCAAGCTCAAGTGCTGGCCCAGATGAGGTAGAGCTGCCAACAGAAGAGTTTGAGGCTTACAAAAGTAAAAGCTTACAGGCAGGATTTGTAGAAAAAGAAAGTAAACAAAAGGCTGAGATTAAAATACCAGACGCAATGCGTATATGGAGTGTATCTATTGATAAACTCAAGGGAAATGAAAAACAGCCCAGAAAATATTTTGAAACAGAAGCTCTTAAGGAGCTGGCGGATTCAATCAGACAAAAAGGCGTGCTTCAGCCCATCGTCGTAAGAAAAAAGTCAGCTGACAGCTTTGAAATTATTGCTGGTGAAAGACGGTGGAGAGCGGCTCAGCAAGCAGGTCTTCATGAAGTTCCGGTGATATTAAAAGAGGTCGACGATCAAGAAACCCTTGAGTTGGCTCTTATTGAAAACATTCAAAGGCGTGATTTAAACCCTATGGAAGAGGCTGAAGCCTACGACTATTTAATGAAAACCTACAGTCTTACTCAGCAGCAAGTAGCCACCAAGGTTGGTAAAGAGCGTGCAACTGTGGCAAACAGCTTGAGATTATTAAATTTAGTGCCCGAGGTGAGAAAACTTGTATTGTCAGACAAAATTTCTATAGGTCAGGCAAAAATCCTTTTATCAATCGCAGACGCTCAACTTCAAAGGCGCATAGCTTTAAAAGCTGTAAAAGACGGGCTAACCGTTAAAGAAATGGAGCGTTTTAGTAAAAACCCACAGCTGTTGGATGGGCCTAAAAAAACAGTTGAGTCAGAGTTGAGTATGTCTGAAAAGTTAGTAAAGGGCTTAGCCGCGGACTTACAAAAAGTGATGGGCACAAAGGTGCAAATAAAATATAGTGGTGGAAAAGGGCAATTAAAAATTAACTTCTATTCCGATGATGAGCTAAATCAACTTGTAGAAAACATGAGGACCGCATGTCAGAAATAACAGAGCAACTCGCAGATCTTGTGGCAGAAGAAGAAAGTGATGATATTAAGGCGGGACAAATAACAGCCTTAATGGACCAAGGAGCTTCTTTTGATGGCCGGCTTACATTTGAGGGCACAGTAAGGATTGGCGGACACTTTACCGGCGAGATATTTACAAATGACACCCTTGTTATAAACCCCGGAGCCAAAGTAGAAGCTCAAATTGAGGCCGATACAGTTATTATTAGTGGCTTTGTTAAAGGCAATATTTTTGCTAGGCGTCGCGTTGTCATGCATCCGCCGGCGGTATTTGTTGGCACTGTAACAACTCCCAGCTTGAGAATTGATGAGGGGGTTGTTTTTGAGGGTGCCTCTTATATGCCGAAAACATGAAGCTTTTATTATCCTATAAAAAACTACAGCTTTGAGCTTGCCTGGTGTCATTAAAAATGATACCTGAGAGTGCCAGATTAAATATAATTAAATCTACGGAAGGCTCATGATGGGATTGCTCAAATCTCTTGGTGTTGATTTAACTCATGTACCAATTCAATTAATCATTTTTATGGTTGTATATATCCTTATATATCAGCTTGCATTTAAACCATATTTTTTAGCTTACAAAAAAAGACTAGAAAACACTGAGGGCAATCAAGAAAACTCTGAGCGTTACCTGGTTGAAGCAGAAGAGCTTAAAACTCAGTATGAAGAGCAAGCAAAGCAAATCAACGAGAAATACAAATCAATTTTTGATGAGTCTAAAAATCAAGCCGTAAAAAATTATGAAGGAATGATGGCCGAATCTCGAAGCGAGGCTAAAAAAATCCTAGAAGAGTCAAAAGCTAATGTTAGCGAACAGTTTGAAAAGGCAAAAGTACAGCTTCAAGCTGAGGCTCCTGCTGTGGCTAACGAAATTGTTAAAAAACTAATTGGATAATTAAGAGGAAACAATGCGCGCACTACTAATACTACTAGTTATAATTCTTGATAAAGCAGCGTGGGCCGCTGGCGGAAGCTCTGATGGTGTTCCAACAGACTTTGTAATTGCTCAGGTGATTAACTTTTTATTAGCAGGTGGGCTATTGGTTTACCTCTTAAAGTCAAAAGTTGTAGAGCATTTTAAAGAAAGAAGAGCCTCATACACAGAGTTTATGAGTCGCGCCGAACGAGCGATGAAAGAAGCTGAAGAGCAAAAGAAGCTGTATGAAGATAAATTAAACAATCTAAAACAAAGTGAGCAGGAAACTTTGGCGCAAGCAAGAGCCGACGCCGAAGAGTTAAAGCAAAGACTTGTATCAGAGGCAAAGGCCACTTCTGAAAAACTTATTGAAGATGCAAAAAAAGCCTCTCAGTATGAAGTTGAGAAAGCAAAAGCTCAACTTAAAGACGTGTTGTTGGAAGAGGCGATTAAGGCGGCCGACAAGGCTCTTCAGCAAAAAGTCGGTGATGCAGAACAGGAAAAGTTAAGATCAGAATTTGTGAGTAAAATTCAGGTGGTGCAGTAATGAGAGTGTCAGAAGTTGCAAACAGATATGCGTCCGCAATATATGATCTGGCGGCTGAGGGCGGAAACCAAGAAAAGGTGTTTGGCGAGTTAAGAGTGATTTCTGAAGCAACAACATCTAGCCCGGAAATAAAAGAGTTTTTTAGTTCAAACCTTGTTTCTGCGGAAAAAAAATCTGAAGCGCTAAAAAAAGCATTAAAAGACCAAAAGGTGAGCCAAGAGCTTCTAAATCTTATGCTTGTGCTGGCTGAGAAGTCGCGCCTCTCCTTGTTTGAACAAATTCTCTATGCTTATGAACAAAAAAGTGACTTAGCTCACGGGGTAACAAGAGGCGTGGTTCGGTCCGCGACAATTTTATCTCCAGAAGAAAGAAGCAAAATTGAATCTAAAGTTTCAGAGGTCACAAATAAGAAGGTGATCCTAACTTATAAAGAAGATCCGGCAATAATTGGTGGATTGGTTGCTGAGGTAGACGGCTTTAGATTCGACGATACATTACAAAATCATTTAAGAAGACTTAAAGAAGACATAAAGAGGAGAACACACTAAATGGATATCCAAATTCGATCAGATGAAATTAGTAAAGTTCTAAAAGAACAGATTAAAAACTATAACAAAAGCATAGAAGTCACAGAGACGGGCACGGTTCTTTCTGTGGGTGATGGTGTGGCTCGTATTTTCGGTCTTGAAAATGCAATGGCAGGTGAGCTTGTTGAGTTTTCAAACTCTATCACGGGAATGGTATTAAACCTTGAGCAAGACTCTGTTGGTGTTGTGATCTTTGGTGAAGACAGAGACATCAAAGAAGGGGACACAGTTAAAAGAACAGGCAAGATTGTTCAAGTGCCCGTAGGTGAAGCTTTGCTTGGCCGAGTTGTTGACGTTTTAGGTAACCCTATTGATGGCCGTGGCCCAATTGAGGCCAAAGAGCACAGAGTGGTCGACGTTAAAGCCCCTGGTATCATTGAAAGGCAGCCGGTGTCTGAGCCAATGCAAACAGGCATTAAAGCTATAGACTCTATGATCCCCATCGGCAGAGGGCAGCGTGAGCTTATTATTGGTGACCGCCAAACAGGTAAAACAGCAATTGCTGTAGATACAATTATCAACCAAAAAGGGCTTGATGTTCAGTGCTTTTATGTAGCCATTGGGCAAAAGCAATCTACAGTGGCTCAGGTTGTTGAAAAGCTTCGCCAAGCCGGAGCGCTTGAGTACACAACAGTTATTGTCGCTTCTGCATCTCATGCAGCTCCTCTTCAATACTTGGCTCCATATGCCGGTTGTGCGATGGCTGAATATTTTAGAGACAATGGCAAGCATGCCTTAATCATTTATGATGATTTAACAAAACAAGCGCAGGCTTATCGTCAGCTTTCACTTCTTTTAAGACGTCCTCCAGGTCGTGAGGCCTTCCCTGGTGATGTTTTTTACATTCACTCAAGACTTCTTGAAAGAGCGGCGAAATTAAGTGATGAGCAAGGTGGTGGATCATTAACTTCACTTCCAATTATTGAAACACAGGCCGGAGATATTTCTGCATATATTCCAACCAACGTGATTTCAATTACTGATGGTCAGATTTTTTTAGAGGCAGACCTATTTCACAAAGGGATTCGCCCAGCGGTTAACGTTGGTAAATCAGTATCTCGTGTGGGTGGTGCTGCACAAATTAAAGCCATGAAACAAGTGGCCGGTACACTTAAGCTTGAGCTTGCACAGTTTAGAGAGCTTGAAGCTTTCTCTGCCTTTGCATCTGATTTAGATAAAGCCACTCAAAACCAGTTGGCTCGTGGGCGAAGACTTGTAGAGGTTCTTAAGCAGCCACAATATGCTCCATATGGAGTAGCAGAGCAGGTTTGTATTATTTATGCCGCTACAAACGGTTATTTAGATGTTGTTCCAGAAGCAGATGTTAAGCGCTATGAAAAAGAGCTGGTTGAGTTCTTAACAACAAAACACAAAAATGTTTTAGATCTTATAAGAGAACAGAAAAAACTAAACGACGATGTAAAGTCTGCTCTTGTTACAGCACTTGATGAGTTTAAGGCGATATTTAAGCCAACTGAAAAATAAAGGATAACGCATGGCTAGCTTGCAGGATATTCGTTCGCGAATAGACAGCGTGAAAAACACGCAACAAATTACAAGAGCTATGAAAATGGTTTCAGCGGCAAAGCTTAAGAAGGCTCAAGATCGCATAACCAATATGAGAACATATGCTCAAAAATTATTGTCTATCATTGCTGACATTGCGGTTTCTCACAGAGTAGAGCATCCGCTTTTAAGTGTAAGTGTAGACACAAAAAAAACACTTTTGATTGTACTAACAAGTGATCGCGGACTTTGTGGTGGTTTTAATGCTAACATCAACAGGTTTGCTTATGACTATTATCTTAATAATAAAGATAAATATGACGTATTAGACATCATATTTATTGGAAAAAAGGCAGCAGACTTTTTCAAAAGCCGCCAAGTACAAGCCAAAAGAGTTTCTACCAACATGGCGAAAGAGATTTCGTATTCATATGCCTCAGAATTAGCATCAGAAATCAAAGAAGATTTTGCAACAGGTGCATATGATGAAGTTCAAATTGTTTACAATGAGTTTAAATCTGCTATCCAACAAAATGTTGTTTGCGAAAAACTATTGCCTATTGATTTGGAGAAATCAGAATTTGAACAATCTGAAATGAGTTTTGCTCCAGATTTAATTTTCGAGCCGGCACCTGAGGAAATGATCGAAAGCCTTTTAGACAAACATTTTGCTATGCAGGTTTTTAGATGTATGTCTGAAAGTGTCGCAGCAGAACATGGTGCACGAATGACGGCCATGGAAAACTCAACTAAAAATGCAAAAGAAATGATAGATAATTTAACGATAACTTATAACAAGCTCAGACAAGCCTCCATCACTACAGAGTTGACAGAAATCACAAGTGGTGCGGAAGCATTAAAAGGTTAATTAGGGAGAAATCGATGGCAAACGGAAAAATTAAACAAGTTTTAGGTCCCGTAGTTGATGTGGAATTTCAGGAAGGTGCTTTGCCTCCCATCAATGGAGCAATTAAAGCTTCTAACAAACAAATCAACGACAAAGAATGGAACCTTGTTCTTGAGGTCGCTCAGCATTTAGGAAACCAAGTCGTTAGAGCCATTGCAATGGATTCAACAGAAGGTTTAGTTAGAGGACAAGAAGTTCAAGACACAAAAGACATGATTCTTGCTCCAGTTGGTGCCGAAGTTTTAGGTCGAATTATCAATGTTGTAGGTGAGCCCGTAGATGAAGCTGGCCCTGTGAAATCTAAAGAGCATTGGCCAATCCACAGATCAGCTCCAAAGTTTGATGAGCAGTCTACAAGAGCAGAAATGCTTATGACTGGAATTAAAGTTGTGGACCTTTTAGCCCCTTATGCAAAGGGTGGAAAAATTGGTCTATTCGGTGGAGCCGGTGTTGGTAAAACTGTACTTATTCAAGAGCTAATTCGTAACATTGCAACTGAGCACGGTGGTTATTCTGTGTTTGCCGGTGTTGGTGAAAGAACTCGTGAAGGTAACGACTTGTTTTTAGAAATGACAGAGTCTGGCGTTATTTCAAAAACAGCACTTGTTTTTGGTCAGATGAACGAACCTCCAGGTGCTAGAGCCCGTGTTGCTTTAACCGGTCTTACAATTGCAGAATACTTTAGAGATCAAGAAGGACAAGACGTTTTGTTTTTCGTTGATAACATCTTCCGTTTCACTCAAGCGGGTGCTGAGGTGTCAGCTCTACTTGGTCGTATTCCATCGGCGGTGGGTTATCAGCCAACTCTTGGTACAGAAATGGGTTCTTTACAAGAACGTATTACCTCTACTAAAAAAGGTTCGATCACTTCTGTGCAAGCTGTTTATGTTCCAGCGGATGACTATACAGATCCAGCCCCAGCAACAACATTTACTCACTTAGATGCTACAACAAACTTAGATCGTGATATTGCAGCATTAGGTATTTACCCAGCGGTACATCCATTAACATCAACATCACGTTTATTGGATCCAGCTATTGTTGGTGAAGAGCACTACAGAACAGCTCGTGACGTTCAATCGCTTTTACAAAGATATAAAGAATTACAGGACATCATTGCAATTCTTGGTATGGACGAGCTGAGCGAAGAGGACAAGATGGTCGTATCTCGTGCTCGTAAAGTTCAAAGATTCTTGTCACAGCCATTTTTTGTGGCCGAGCAGTTTACCAACTTACCAGGTAAATACATTGATATTAAAGACACTATCCGTGGTTTTAGAGAGATCCTCGATGGAAAGCATGACGAATTGCCAGAACAAGCTTTTTATCTTGTTGGAACAATTGAAGAAGCCATTGAAAAAGCAAAGACTCTTAGCGTTTAAGAGTCTTTCATTTTAGGAGAGAGATCATGTTAAACTTAACTCTTGTTACACCGACAAAAAAAATTCTAAATGAAGTGGAAGTTGAAGAGGTAACAATTCCGGCCTTCAAAGGACAGTTAGAGATCCTACCTGGCCACTCTCCCTTAATGACAACATTGACCACAGGTATCGTAACTTACAAATTAGACGGCGAAGTTAAAAAAGCATCTGTGAGTTGGGGATATCTAGAAGTCATTAACGACAAAGTGATTGTTTTGGCTGAAACGGCGGAAACTGCCGAAGAGTTAGATGCTGAACGAATTCAAATAGCTTATGACAAAGCTTTAAGTATGCTCGACCAAGAAGCTTTAACTGTTGGAGAGATTGAAAAGTTACAAAGAAAACTGCAAAGAGCAGAAAACAGAAAAGATCTTATAAACTAAAAGTTTAGAGCCTGTTTTTGGCTTTGGTATTTTTTAATTTTTTTAAGTAAATGATTTAATCGGCTTTTAATAAAGCCGATTTTTTTTATTTGAGCTCCAGTGGGTCTTTTCCAAAATTCATTTGATTTTAAAAAGGATGATTTAAAGGCAACAACTTTATTATATCGATGCTCAATAATATTCAAAAACTGCGGATCTTCATGGGCTAAGTTGACCAAATAACGAAAAGCCTCATGTTGTTTTTTAGGACTCCAAGCAAACATTATAAGATGATTACCTGCACGCAAAGCAAGCTCTGCCTTTCGACCAACACTTTCAATGGAAGTCCCTTGCATTAAAAGATCATCAGTAATTACTAAGCCATTAAATTTTAGTTTTTCTATTAACAAATCATTAATAATTTTTTTTGAAAAGGTTGCTGGCATTCTAGACTTATCCACATTGCTAAGTCGAATATGAGAAGACATTATAACGTATGGAAATTTACTTTTCGAAGCTAAGTGAAAAGGAAACAGATCAGATGACAAAAGCTCTTTTAAAGACTCGGATTTTTCGGGTGTCTCTAAGTGTGAGTCGACCTCAGTATTCCCATGCCCCGGAAAAAGTTTAAGGGTTGAAAGCACGTTATATTTTTTCATAGCTTTAGAAAAAGCCATAGCGTGGTTAAACACAAGGTTTGGATCACTCCCAAAAGAGCGACTTCCAATAAAATTTTTATAAGATCCAGACAAATCCACAACAGGAGCTAGGTTCATATTAAAACCCAATGTTTCAAGCAATATACCGGTGAAGTATCCCATTGATGCCGTTAATTTATAATTATTCATCTGACCAAGTTCAGCAGCACTTGGTATGCTGTGGTTTTCAATATGAATTCTGGTAACAGAACCACCTTCTTGATCTGTCATAACAAAAAGCGGATGTTCTGAGTTGAGATCGTTTAATTTATGTAGGGCCTTATTAAGTTCAATAACTTGCTTGTGGGATTTAATGTTTCTTTTAAAAAGAATAATGCCACCAGGTTTTATTGAAGAAAGATGCGACATAAGTCTGTGGTTCATTTGTGATTCAGGAGTTCCAAGAACTAAAAGTTGTCCTATTTTTTGTTCTACTGTTACACTAAAGCCAGCATTAGTATAAAGCAAAACAGTAACTATAAAAGATAAAGAAAAAATATGTTTGTTTATAAAAAGCATCTTAAAATTATTATCGGTATTTTTTTGATACATATATATTGTTTGGCAGAAAACCTAGACGTTAATGCAGACAAAGATATGATTATTGTTGATCCAATACCCATAAAAACAAAAACAAATAATTCTGTTTACAGACTGGTAGACTACAATGAACGAAAAACTAAATGGAGCACTGTCTTTAGTCTTGGTTATGGTCAAATTAATTTGCCAAATTTTGAAACCAACTTTTTAGTAGAAAACTTCACTCAAGTTTATGGGGAAAAGGTGCCGTATTATGAATTACAATATGGCATGAACAGAAACTTTGATTACTTAGCATTAGGGTTTGAAACAGGTGTTGGTTTTTTAGAGTCTGATGCTTTAGAGGGGTTGTCTGACAAACCAAGTCTCACTCTTATTCCTATTAAATTAGGGGCAAGATTAAGCTTTAATTCTTTGTTTAGTGAGCCTTATGTTTTGCCCTATGTCTCCGCTGGAGGCTATATTATGGTGTATGAAGAACAGTTAAATTCTAGCACATCCGATGGAAATGCCAGTGTCGCTGGTTATTATAGTGCAGGCCTTGCTTTTCAATTAAATTGGATAGACCCAAAAGCCTCAAGAGTTTCCTTTATGCAGTACGGTTTACAAAACTCATTTGTTTACATAGAGGCAAAGCAGTACCTTGCATCTGGACAAGAGCAAGATCCAGATTTTTCTTCAGACCCAAGTATAAGTGCCGGGCTTTTATTAGAACTTTAATTCAAACTAGGACATAGGCTTTTCAAATACACAAGCTCTTCAACAACCCGTGGCCAGGTCACTTCTTTCATTCTAACAATCAATCGATTGTCTGGAGTCAGAGTGTATTTTTTATTTTCTCTTGTTGTAAGTTCAATAACTTTTTCCACACTTAATGGAGGATCATCTAAAAACATTAAAGACACTCCGAGCTTGCCGGAAGAGAGGTCTTTTATTTTTAGTTCTTTACAGAGCTTTCTGATCAGCATAATGCCCATAAGATTAATCACCGGCTCAGGCGGTTTACCAAATTGATCTTGTAGTTCGTCTTCGATAACCTGTAATTCGTCTTCATTATCAATTTCACTAAGAGCTTTGTAGTAAGACAGTCTTACACGAATGTCTGAAATATAATTATCTGGAATCAATGCTGGTATTTTTAAATTGATCTCTGGATCAACATCTTGCTTAGGTGGTTCGCCTTTAGATTCGCGGATCGCATCTTCTAATAATTCTAAATACAATTCATGCCCGACAGCATTTACATGTCCAGCTTGGTTTTCTCCCAATATATTTCCCGACCCACGTAGTTCTAAGTCGTACTGAGCCACCTGAATGCCGCTTCCAAGAGATGTATTTTCTTGGATAACTTTTAAACGTTCTTGTGCGAGGGAATCAATTTGACGATTTTTAGGAATTAAAAGGTAGCAGTATGCGCGCTCCTTACTTCTTCCAACCCGACCACGCAGCTGATAAAGTTGGCTCAGGCCAAGCTGGTGTGCATTGTCGATAAACATAGTGTTCGCGTTTGGTATATCCATTCCAGATTCAATAATAGTTGTGCAGATAAGCATATCAATTTCGTGATTAAAAAATTTAACAATAACTTTTTCCAGCTGATCCTCAGGCATTTGTCCGTGTGCAACAGCCATTTTTACATCAGGAAGAAACTCCCTTAATTCATCATAAATGGAGTATATACTTTGAACTTTATTATGTAGAAAAAATATTTGTCCCCCACGATCAACCTCACTGTTGACGGCTTTGCGAATAGTCTCTTTGTCAAAGCGTGTGATAAAGGTTCTAGTGGGAAGCCTGTCGATGGGGGCAGTGTTAATAAGGCTTAAATCTCGTACACCTATTAAGGACATGTTTAATGTTCGAGGTATGGGAGTGGCGGACATAGCCAGTGTGTCTACACTGTGTTTGAGTTGTCGAAGTTTTTCTTTATGTTTAACGCCAAATTTTTGTTCTTCATCAATAATCAAAAGCCCAAGGTTTTGAAAATCAATGTCACGACTGAATAGTCTGTGAGTGCCAATAACAATATCAACCTTACCATCTTTTAGTTTTTGTATGGTGTTGCGTTGTTCTGTTTTTGTAACAAAGCGGTTCAAAGCTTTTATTTCAACCGGCCACTTAGAAAATCTTTTCTGAAAATTTTGTAAATGTTGAAAGGTTAAAATTGTGGTAGGGGCAATAATAGCCACTTGTTTACCGTCTTCCACAGCTTTAAAAGCTGCACGCATGGCCACTTCTGTTTTTCCAAAACCAACGTCCCCACAAATGAGTCGATCCATAGGGTGATCTTTTTGCATGTCAGAAAGTACACCGTTGATGGCTTGAAGTTGATCTGTGGTTTCTTCATAAGGAAAGGCATTTTCAAAAGCCTCAAAATCTTTGCCGGGAGAGGAATAAGCCTTACGCTTAAGTTGGGCCCTTTCAGCATACAGGTTTAAAAGATCTGAGGCGATATCACGTAAATGACTTTTAACCTTAACTTGTGTTTTATGCCACTGAGTTCCTCCAAGCTTATCTAGTGTTTTGTGAGATCCGGCTGAAGAGTATTTTTGAATTTGATTTATATGATAAACAGGCAAATAGAGTTTATCGTTATCTTTGTATTGAAGCTCAATGAATTCAGAATCAATGCCACTGATGGGCATCATCTTTAAGCCTTTATAAACTCCTACACCGTGATCTTTATGCACAATAAAATCATTAGGTTTAAGGTCTGCAAAGCTTAAAGCATGGGCTTTTTTTTGAAGCCGCTTAGAATCTGATTGCGCGCGGGACTGTTGTTTTTTATTAAAAAACAAACTGTCAGACAAGATAGTGATTCTGTCTTCAGGAAAACGCAAAGACTCTGAAATTTTAGCGGGCACAACATGAATTAAATTTTGATCTTGCCGTTGTTGTTCTAACCACGAACTCCAAAGCCTCTGATTTTCTGACTCAAGACTATAATTAAAGCCAGAGTTTTCAAGTAAGAGTTTAATTTTTTCAACATGACTTTGGCTGGAAGCGCAGATAAAAACCACGCCACTGTCTTGCTTCCAGAGTTCCAGCTTTTCTTTTAAAAAATTTGTTTGTAGATCTAAATCAGAATGAAAGCTTTGCCATCGACTTTGAATTTCTATTAAAGACTGAGTTCTCCATTCAGCGGTTTGATCGTCTTGGTCCTCTTCTACCTGGTCATGAATTTTAACTTTATCAAACTTAACAACAGGGCTGTTTTTATCTAAAGCCATTTCATCATAAACACTAAATAAAGACTCGTAATGAGGGCGAATAGACATAAACTCAGATTGTTCATAATCAGACTTTAATTCAGAATAAAATTGATCAAACTGTCTTAAAACATCCAGCGAGTCGGTAAGCCACAGCGTGGGGCTGGCGGAAAAGTGTTGAAGGGGTTGTTCTAGCTTTTCATAAAAACAAGGTAGTAAGAACTCTGTTCCATGAAAGTACTGTTTGTGTAAAAGCGAAGAAACATGGTGGTCAACTTCAGAGGGGTCCGCTTTAGTGCCTTGATTGTGCTTTTTATAATTAAGAACAATTTCTTGTTTATAATCTTCCCTAAAAAGAGTCTCTTTACAGGGGATAATTGTAAGTTCATCAAAGCTTTCTTCATTTCTTTGTGTTTCAGGGTCAAAAAATCGAAGACTGTCTATGCTGTCGCCAAAAAGTTCTATTCGAATTGGGCGGCGATGAGCAGGAGAAAATACATCAACTATACCCCCTCTATATGAATAAGTGCCAACATCTTCAACCAAAGGGGCCTGATTGTATCCAAGAAATTGCATCTTTTGATGAAAGTCACTCCAGAGTTCATCGTTTGCTTTAAAGTTAAAAGTATTTTGATCTAAAACTTCAAAGGGTAAGGTTTTTTGCAGCAAGGCTTGAATGCTGGCAATAAACACAGAGCCCTTATCTGCATATTGTGCTTTATGTAACCAACGGAGTCTTTGGCTTACAATGCGTGAGTTAGGGTACAAACCACTATAAGGACTCACATCAAAAGAGTTCATAAACTCAACGGGAGTGGTCGGATCAATGGAGTTGATAAAACCAAACAGCTGTTCGGCCTCCTTGTTTGTCGGTGTAACTAGAAGCAGAGGCCCCTTTTTGTGCACATCAGAGTGCTGCTTCGCAGCAAGAAAGCTTTGAGCCAAAAGAGACGTAGTGCCATAAACCTCTGCCGTTGAGTCTTTTTTTTCTAAGAGTCTTGCGATTCTGTTTTCAATTGGAAAATTAATATTCTCAACAGTAAAGTGCTGGCTCATAAAGCAAAAGGCCTATTTCTCAAAGGGTTCATCGGTAAAATTAACATATGCCTGACTCTGTGTTTCAGTGCAAGAGCTCTAAGCACGAAGAAAAGAAATTGCAATCTGTTTCATAAAATCTCTAAGAAGTTCAATTTTTGAGTTGAACAAAAAAAGCTTTTGTTCAAACTGCTTGGAATCTCGCCATCCTATCTGTATAAATATTAGAAACAACAACATAGCGGAGCGAGAAATGTCTGTTCTTGTACCTATATTATTTATTACGGTTTTTGTCGTATTATTTGGCGCGTTTTTGGTCTTTGTAACGTCTAAGTTGGGCCCAAAACCAAAACAATCGGACCTCAGAAAAGAGGCCTATGAGTGCGGACTTCCAGCACAGGAATCTGGCTCCTCCAAAGTGCCGGTAAAATTTTATCTCACGGCCATTTTGTTTATTCTTTTTGATATCGAAATCATCTTTATGTATCCTTGGGCGATTCAATTTGCAGACTCCATCACTCAGGGCTATGGACTTCAAATGCTCATTGCTATGGGTTTGTTTTTGTTGGTGTTCATCTTTGGGTTATTTTGGGAAATTAAGTCTAAAGCATTAGAGTGGGAATAAACTATGGGCTCAGATATTTTTGAAATCAGTGTGAATGCTGTTAAAATTGTCGCTTTGTTTTTACTTATGGTGCAAATTGTACCTCTTCTGGTATGGGTTGAAAGACGTGGCTCTGCTTTTATTCAAAACCGTTTTGGCCCAAACCGAGTGGGACCTCTTGGTTTAACTCAGCTTCTGGCTGACGCCGTAAAATTTATATTTAAAGAAGAGTTTATTCCTGAAAAAGGCCGTGCTTTTATCTTCTATGCAGCACCGGTGGTGGCCCTTTTGCCGGCCACATTGGCCTTTGTGAGCCTGCCGCTTTCAGCCCCAGTCAATGTTGAGACCTTTGAAATGTTTGGTCAGAGCTGGGGGCCTTATACGTTCCAGTTTCAAGGCTTTGATTTTGGTTTAGGAATTGTCTATGTCTTGGGTGTGTCTTCGCTAGCCACCTACTCCATGTTGATGGCTGGGTGGAGTTCGTCGAATAAGTTTTCATTGTTTGGGGGCTTAAGAGCTAGTGCTCAGATGATCAGTTATGAGTTGGCACTTGGTCTGTCTATTGTTGGAATTTTGATTTTATATGGAACCTTTGACTTTAAAACTATGATTGCAGCTCAGCAAGGAGCTCTTAGCTTTCATTTTTTTGGAGAGATGGTCACAATCCCCTTCTTGCCAAACTGGGGAATATTTTATCAACCACTAGGTGCGGTTTTATTTTTAGTCGCGGTTTTTGCTGAGTCTAACCGACTGCCTTTTGACCTTCCAGAGGCCGAGTCTGAGCTAGTTGCCGGCTATCACACCGAGTATGGTGGCATGAAGTTTAACATGTTTTTTATTGGTGAGTATGGGCACATGTTGGTGGCCAGTGCTCTTATGGCCATTTTTTATTTTGGCGGATACAATATTCCTTTTGTGACCCCGGAGCAGCTCAGTGGTTTTCTAGAAGGCTTTGGATATGTGGGCACAACAAACAGCCTTATGACCTCGTTCTTGTTACATTTGTGCATGTTTTTAAAGATTCTTTTCTTTTTATGGGTTTTTATCTGGGTAAGATGGACTTTGCCAAGATTTAGGTATGATCAACTAATGGACCTTGGGTGGAAAACGATGTTGCCATGGGCTTTGGCGAACACCATTATTACAGCCATTGTTGTTTTTGTAATGAGAATGTAAGTAAGGAAGTGTTATGACGTCTACAGTTCTATTTTATCTTTTGTCTGTAGTTTCAATTGTTTTTGCCTTGGGGGTTTTGTTTAACCCCAACCCGATATTTTCGGCACTATATCTAGTGCTTACAATGATTGGGATGTCTTTAATGTTTTTCAATCTTGAGGCTTATTTTATTGGTGGCGTTCAGCTCATTGTTTATGCCGGAGCCGTCACAGTCCTTTTTGTGATGGTACTGATGCTGTTTGATCTCAAAAAAGAAAAGCAGGCTTTTACTAAGGGATTGTTCTCTTCGCTTTTAAAGTATTTTTCAGCAGGAGCCTTATTGTTTATGATTTCTGGGGCCTCTTTAATGTCTATGGGATTAATGACTGAGGGGGCTGAAAAAGCGGAACCCATAACCACCAAGCAGTTGGCAGCCCTTCTTTTTACCGATTACTTTTTTGCTTTTGAAGTTTTAGGCATAATCTTACTTGTTGTGGCCATTGGTGCTGTGACAATTTCAAGAATTCGCGGAGGCACACATGCTAAGTAGTATGATGATGGAAGTTGGTCTTGGCCACTATCTTTTTGTTGGAGCCGCGATCTTTATAATTGGAATGCTGACTGTTTTGATGCGCAAAAATGTGATCGTCATTTTAATGGGCATTGAGTTGATGCTAAATGCTGTGAACTTAACGATCGTTTCTTTCAGTCATTTTTCAAACAATGTGAACGGACAAATTTTAGCCTTTTTTGTTATGACAATTGCTGCGGCGGAAGCCGGCGTGGGTTTAGCTCTTGCAGTAACTGTATTTAAAAAATTTAAAGACGTTAAAATTTCATTTTTTGAGCATCTTAGAGGTTAAAGGACACTGGCTGTATGGAACAAACATTAATATCAATACTTATTCTTACACCCTTGGTTGGTTTTTTTATAAATGGACTTCGCTGGAAGAGTGAAAATTGTAAACTTGCAGGGACGATTGCAACCTCAGCCATCTTTATCTCTTTTATAGCGGCCGTGACTTTAGTGGCCAAGCTTATTCAGCTGCCAGAAGGGGAAAGGCAGTTTACAGCTCACTTTTTTGAGTGGATACACGTTGGAAGTTTTCAAGCCAATGCCGCATTTTTAGTGGATCAAATTAGTGCCGTAATGATTTTAATCATTACAGGGGTTGGGGCGCTTATTCATCTTTTTAGCATGGGGTATATGTCTCATGACAAGCGCCCAGCAAAGTACTTTTCTTATTTAAACTTTTTTATTTTCAACATGCTGCTGTTGGTTCTGGGTGACAACTTACTTGTAATGTTTGTGGGCTGGGAAGGTGTCGGCTTAGCTTCATACTTATTAATTGGCTTTTGGTTTCATGACCCAGCTAAAGCCTCAGCGGGGATGAAGGCCTTTATTACCAACAGAATTGGTGATGCCGGATTTTTACTGGGTATTTTTACTCTGTTCTTTTATTTCGGCACCGTTGAGTTCGGTGAACTGGCGGCTCGAATGCCAGCAGAGGCGGAAACGCTTTGGAGTGGACCAATCACTCTAGCCTGTTTGTTTTTATTTATTGGTGCAATGGGTAAGTCAGCCCAGATTCCACTCTATGTATGGCTACCAGATGCTATGGCGGGTCCAACGCCTGTGTCGGCACTGATTCACGCAGCAACAATGGTGACAGCTGGTGTGTACATGATTGTGCGAATGAATGAGGTTTTTATATTAGCACCAAACGCCATGATGGTGATTGCTGTGTTTGGAGCTTTAACCGCCTTTTTTGCGGCAAGCATTGGCATGACCCAATGGGACATTAAAAAAGTGCTCGCTTACTCAACCGTTTCACAACTCGGTTACATGTTCTTAGGCGTGGGCGTGGGCGCCTTTATGCCGGCCTTGTTTCACCTTATGACTCATGCCTTTTTTAAAGCACTTATGTTCTTAGGCTCTGGAAGTGTTATTCATGCCATGCATGAAGAACAAGACATTCGCAAAATGGGTGGGCTTAAAAAATATATGCCAATCACTCATATCACTTTTTTAATCGGATGGTTGGCCATTATTGGTATGCCTCCATTTTCAGGTTTTTTTAGTAAAGATGAAATTTTATATTACAGCTTTGTCAGCCCCCATGGATCGTCCTTTCTATGGCTGATCGGAGTTGCTGGCGCAATTATGACAGCTTTTTATATGACAAGACTAATGGCTCTAGTGTTTTGGGGAAAAAGCCGTGTACCAAGCGACGTACACCCTCATGAGTCTCCTGCCACAATGACAATTCCATTAATTGTGCTTGGTGTGTTGTCGGCTGTTGCAGGCTTTATTGGAATTCCTCACGCCATTGGAGATTTGTTTGGCCACCTACCAAATGTGTTAGAGCACTGGTTGGATCCACGTTTAGTGAACTTAGATGTTGAGCACTCAAAAGCACTAGAGTTTGGATTGATGGGAATTTCTGTAGCTTTGGCTGGCATCTCAGCTGCCTTTGCATATGACAGTTATACTAAAAAACAAGAACGTATTGATAAGTTCACAAGTAAATTTCCAAAGCTTTACCGTGCTGTTGAAGGAAAGTATTTTGTCGATGAGTTTTATTTTGGAAAAATAATTAATCCACTCATTAGTTTATCAAAAGACTTATGGGTTTATGTGGATGTGAACTTTATTGATAAGATCACCTATTGGATTTCAGACTTTGTTCGCTCTGCGGCAGATGCTTTTAAATCAACTCAAAACGGAAACATGCAATCCTATGCGATGTATATCACATTGGGTGTCGTTGTTATTTTAAGTTTTATTTTTTAATAAGGGATTAATACTATGTTGCTCAGTCTAATTACATTTTTGCCAGTGGTGTTTGCCTTAGTCATACTTGCAGTGCCAGAAGAAAAGTATGTTCGCCCAACAGCATTTGTTTTGGGTGTTGGACAGTTTTTACTGAGCCTTTTGGTGTTCAAAGACTATGATCCAACAACAGCGGCTCTGCAGTTGGTAGAAAAAACCGAGTGGGTTAGATCTGCCGGAATCAATTACTTTATGGGTATTGATGGAATATCTTTGTGGCTAGTAATGCTCTCAACCTTTTTAGTGCCTTTAATTATTCTAGGAAGTTGGACAGCTATAGATAAAAAAGTAAAGGGCTTTCATGTTTGCTTGTTTTTACTTCAAACAACAATGATTGGTACTTTCTTAGCTATGGACGCCATTTTGTTTTATGTGTTTTTTGAAGCCTCACTTATTCCCATGTATTATATGGTCGGCATATGGGGTGGTGCTCGTAGAATTTACGCCAGTATGAAGTTCTTTATTTACACTATGTTAGGATCAGTCTTAATGCTAGTTTCCATTATCACTTTAATGGGGATGACCAAGCAGCTAACGGGCCAGATGTCCGCCTCACTCTTAGATTTTTATAACTTAGATATTCCATTTGTGGCTGGAACAATGTTTTCTACCCAAAGCTTGTTGTTCTTTGCCTTTTGTATTGCCTTTGCCATTAAAGTTCCGCTTTTTCCATTTCATACTTGGCTTCCAGATGCTCACGTGGAAGCTCCCACGCCGGGTTCAGTGATTTTAGCCGGTGTGATGTTAAAAATGGGGACCTATGGTTTTGTGAGAATGGCTTTGCCAATCTTTCCTGAGGCGACAGAATACTGGGCTTGGTTGTTTTTTAGCTTAGGGGTGATTGGAATCATATATGGAGCCCTAGTTGCAATGGTTCAGCCGGACATAAAAAAACTTGTGGCTTATTCCTCGGTGTCACACATGGGGTATATTATTTTAGGTATATTTGCCATGAATGTTCAGGGTATATCCGGGGGTATTTATCAAATGCTCAACCACGGTATTAGCACAGGTGCTTTATTCTTTTTAGTGGGTATGATTTATGAAAAAACTCACACCAGAAAAATTGAAGACTATGGTGGGCTTGCACCAGCAGCACCATTATTTACGATTTTATTTATTATTGTAACAATGTCTTCTATTGCCGTTCCTATGACCAATGGATTTGTGGGAGAATTTTTAATTTTAACAGGTACGTTTATGGCCAACAAAGCCTTTGCTTATGTGGCAGTACTTGGGGTGATCTTAGCTGCAGCTTATATGTTATGGATGGTTAAGAGGGTTTTCTTTGGGGCTCCAGGCAAAGTCGTTAATGAGTTTGCTGAAAAAAATAAGAGTTTAGATATAAGCAAAAGAGAGTTTGCTGTAATGGCGCCTTTAATTGTTCTTATTTTTTGGATGGGACTTTTTCCAAACCATTTTCTGAGTTGGTCAGAGGTAAGCATCAATCATCTTGTTAAAAATAAGACGAGCTACCAGTTGCAAGTTTTAAATAGTGATCAAAAATCAGCTGTAACAGCACAGACGAAGAGTAAATAAGAGGGTATTCATGGAATTGTCATTTGGATGGAACGACGTATTTTTAGTATCTCCAGCAATAGTTTTATTTCTATTTAGTCTTTTGCCTGTTTTTTTAAAAGTAATAAATGGCAACAAAGCAGACTCTTTATTTACTAGCTATGGAGTGAGCTTAATTGGTCTTTTTGTAGCAGCAGGCTTTAGTGTTGCTGTGGTATTTCGACAAATTCTTGAAGGCGGCTCACAGTTAGCTTTTTCTGATGCCTTGGTTATGGACGGCCTGTCATCTTTTGCAAGTTTAATGGTTATAGTAATTTCTATTTTTGCACTTCTTCTTTCTAGAGACAGTCTTGCCTTAAAAGGGGAACTTTTTTCTGAATTTTGTTTTTTACTATTAAATGCAGCTGTCGGGATGATGGTGGTTGCTTGGTCCAATGATCTTATCTTAACTTTTATAGGAATTGAGATGATGTCATTGTGTCTATACATCATGATTGCTATGAGTCACGAGCCCATCTTTTCAAAAGAATCGGCCTTTAAGTACTTTGTGTTAGGAAGCTTTGCTTCTGCCATTTTACTTTATGGCATGGCCTTTTTGTATGGAGCAACTGGCAGCACTTATTTGCCAGACATTAGCGAGATGGCCGCTGAGATGGTTTTAACTCACAGAATATTTATTATTGGTATTCTCTTCACCTTAGTGGGCTTTGTTTTTAAAGTGGCTATTGTGCCCTTTCATGCTTGGACCCCTGATGTGTATCAAGGCTCTCCGACTTCTATTACAGCATTTATGGCTACTGGAGTAAAAGTGGTCGTATTTATCGCTCTGATCCGGTTTATGCTCACCGACTTTGTATTAACTCCGGATTCTATTATTTCTCAAGTGCTACAGTGGTTGGCAGTAATTACTATGGTTGTTGGTAATTTTGTGGCGATCAAGCAGGACAATTTAAAGCGTATGCTTGCATATTCTAGTATCTCACATTCAGGTTATATTCTTGTGGGCCTCATCGCGGCCAGTCTTCCCGGAAGCCAAGTAGAAGGCGTGAGTGCAGTTTTATTTTATTCATTAAGTTATGCTGTTATGACTATAGGATCTTTTGCTGTTGTGGCCTTGTTTGAAAAACAACATGACACTCAAGTAAATATTAATGACTTAAAAGGACTAGCCACTTCAAACCCTTATGTGGCTTTTAGCTTAACTGCCATTTTAATCAGCCTTGCTGGGATACCGCCAACAATTGGTTTCTTTGGAAAGTTCTTTGTCTTCTCATCAGCCATCAAGCAGGGGCTATATTGGATTACAATTTGGGGTGTTATAAGCTCCGTGGTGAGTGTTTATTATTACCTAAGACCAGTTGTGTATATGTACATGAAAGAAGCTGATTTTGGGCAACAAAGCATGTTAAGAGATGATGCGCAGTCAACTAAGTTTACTGTGTTTTTTGCATCACTCTTTGTGATTATTGCTGGACTTCTCTCTCAGCTGTTTTATGATTTAATTGGTCACTCAGTTATGACATTATTTTAGCCTGTAGTTAAAAAGCAATAGGGGTGACTATTAAAATACGCTCAAGGAGAGGGGAGAGCATGAAATATTTAGTCTTACTAACTGCTTTATTGGTTTCATCAAATCTATTAGCAGCCTGGAATGTTATAGACTCATTCTATGAAGTTCCTAAAACAAGCGACAAACAGACAATACAAAAGGCATTATTTAATGATGCAAATACCAGAAATTACTTAATAAGTTATGATCTAACAGAGTTTTCTAAAGTAAAGGTCTTAAACTACCAAATGCTCATCGAAACTGTTGAGTGGCAAAATGACGAAAACTGTACAGTTGAAAGTCCTGTGAAAATCACCAATATGGTTATCAAAGTAGACGTAGAATTTATGTTAACAGGCCTTGAAGAGGTTAAAAACTACAACTATCAAACCAATCTTAGAACACCTTGTAATGAAAACTATAAGGTGAATATCTAGCCTAGTCACAGGCTATTCAGTTGGCTGAATAGCCACGCTAACTAATTGAAATTATTGAAATTTTATCTTTCGAAGAGTAGTCATGGCAGCCTTGAAGCCTGTTCTGACTATCTGCTCAAGCACCACTGGATTTAAACTAAAGTGATCATAGAAGAACATCTTATAGTCTTGAGGGCTTGGATGAATATATATGTAATCAACATCTTTTTGATGTTGAGTTCGTTCAATTAAAATATCCATAAGCTTTTCTCTTTGGTCCTGAGGAAGTTGAATCTCTTTAAGATAGCCATTCACTGTATTTATTAGGCTGTTGATTCTTTTTTGATGATCAATATGTTTATCAATTTTTTGCTGCACGAGCTGATAAAGGGCCTGATTAAAAATCGCAGGAATTCCGTATTCATGTAACGAGCCAATTTCCTTATTAAAGTGATAGGGCTGTATAGAGTAAGACGAAATCACTAAATCAGAGCCAGCATCAGAGGCCACATGAGTGGAAAGGGTGTCTCTAATCTCTCCATCAAAAAAGAAAATGGTCTTATTTTTCTCATTTTTAATACCATACGGAGCAAATGCTGGCGGAAGGCTGGCCGAGGCGGCCACAGCCTCACTGATGGTTGCATAGCTTGCGTATTTTATGTCTTTGGTCTTGGTGGTTTGATCAAAGGGACCAAAAACGACTTTCCGAGAGTGATTTAGTTGTGTGGCAACAATATTTAAATTAACACCAAGAGATTTAAAGTGGTTGTCGTCTAAAACGTTCTCACGCATATAGCGTTCAAGGTTTTTCATATTAAACAGTCCATTGACCTTAAAGCCCTGTTTCAATAAAACTTCAAAGCCACCAGAAATAAGAGGTTTCTTTTTAAAGAAGTTAGGCATAAGACGTGTTGCCAGGCTTGCATCAATGTTTAGTCCAAAAATATCTTTGTAATTTAAGGGCTTTAGCTTAATGTTTGGCTCTCTTTGGTTTTTATTTCTGCGTCTTGAAACATCGGTAAGGCCTGCGGCACCAAGAGCAAAGGCTTCGACTATAGATTCAATACTATATCCTGCAGCTAAAAAGGTGCAAATGACAGACCCTGCACTGGATCCTACATAATTTTTAAATGTTAATGCATCTTCAGAGTATTGATCTTGAACATGCACTTTAGAGCCTCCGGCAAAGCGGAAACCTTTTTCTCTTAGTGCTAGACAAACTCCAATATGAAATGCTGCGGCTTTAATGCCCCCACCGCTTAATACAAGTGAAGGCTTCTGTTTGTGTGAGTAGTTTTGTTGTCCCATGCTTATTATTTTACTGCGGCTTTTCATAAAGCGTCAAAGAAAAGGATTGTGGATAAGTCTGTGGAAAAACACTGTAAAACTATGTGGATAAATTTGTGGGTTTATCTTTGATTAAAATTTATGACAAAACTTATGGCTGTTTGTTAAATCCTATTCTAACTGAGTTGCTCAGGATCAAGGTCCTGATCAGAGGGATGAAACACCCTGTTCAATTCAGATGAAGGTCTAGTGAACACCCCTTGAATAGGCAGTTGAACTGGACTTTAACCCATTTTTTTACATATTCATGACTAGGTCTTTACAAGCAGAAAAGCTGTGCTAAATTTGAATAGTCATTGAGGAGGCGATCAGTTGAAAGCGGATGAGAACTTGTTATCACTAAATGAATATGCACTTAAGTATGATGTGAGTGTCTCCACTTTGCGCCGCCGAATCAAAAAAGATGCGATCGAGTATGTTTTTGATGATGGCAAATACTGGATCAAAGACATAGATCTAGAGCAGCAAGATGTGGCCGTGAGTTCCAACAAGGTGATCGCCCCCCCACAAAAGGACGATGAGCCAAAGTTGAAAGTTGAGAGTAAAAACTCAAATGAACCATCTGCCTTTGTTGCTGCGTCTAAAATACTAGAGGAGCTGAAGGCTACATACAGCCAGAATCTCCAAACCAAAGATGAGCATATTAACACTTTGAAAGAAGAGATTGCTGATTTAAAAACCTTAATAAAGGTGTTGGAACAAGAAAATGATCGATTAAAAAGGTTATCTACAGAAGATCGTTTGTTTGAGTCCATGAAAGACCAAGATTTTAAATTTTAACAATTGTGCCCCAATTGTTTTAAGACCCAAAAATACCCAAATAAAAAGCCGGTCCTGATCAGGACCGGCTTTTTTGTTTTAAATTTTATGAATAATTAGGCGGCTGAAGCGGCAGCAGCAGACTTACCTTTGCGCCCACCTTTTGATGTAGACTTTTTGCGAGTCTTTTTATCAAAGGCCACAGCAAAAACTTCATCTAAATTTTCAACAAAGGTGAAGTTGATCTTTTGCTTAAACTCTTCAGGAATATCTGAAATGTCTTTTTTATTGGCCATTGGGATAATCACATTCTCAATACCTTGGTTTAATGCAGCCAGGGCCTTTTCTTTAATTCCACCCACTGGCAGAACACGTCCAGCCAATGTCACCTCACCAGTCATGGCCACATCATGACGAACCGGTGTGTCTGTCATAAGGCTTATAAGAGCTGAGGCAATGGTGATCCCTGCACTAGGCCCATCTTTTGGGATAGCGCCAGCAGGAAAGTGAATGTGCACGTCATTTTTTTCAAACCATTCATCATTTATTCCAAGCTCTTTAGAGTGGCTTCTGGCATAACTCATGGCTGCTTGAGCGGACTCTTTCATCACGTCACCAAGTTGTCCTGTAAGTTTTAATTGGCCAGTGCCCTTCATTTTTAGTGATTCTACAAACAGTGTTTCACCACCAGCTTGAGTCCAAGCAAGACCGGTCACAATTCCAATTTGGCTTTCGTTAAGAGCATCGTCTCTTAAGAATCTAGGAGCGCCAAGTAAGTCGGTGATAACCTCTTTATCAACAACAAAGTGATCTCCTTCATCTAAAACAACTTTCTTAGCGATTTTTCTACAAACAGAGCCGACTTCTCTTTCTAAGTTACGAAGACCAGCCTCTCTAGTGTAGTGAGAGATTAAAAATTTAACGCCTTCATCTGTAAACTCCACTTGATCTGGCTTAAGACCATTGTTTTCAAGCTGACGACGAATAACATGTTTTTTAGTAATTAAAAGTTTATCGCTTTCGGTATAACCAGTAAGGTGAATGGTTTCCATACGGTCACGTAATGCCGGAGGAATATTCTCAAATACGTTAGAAGTTGCGATAAACAAAACGTTACTTAAATCAAAGTCTACATTTAGGTAGTTATCTCTAAAAGTAGAGTTTTGTTCTGGATCTAAAACCTCTAGCATGGCAGCACTTGGGTCACCACGGAAGTCAGAACCAAGCTTATCAATTTCATCCAAAACAATAACAGGGTTGTTGGTTTTAACGGACTTTAAAGCCTGAATAATTTTACCGGGCATTGCACCAACATATGTACGTCTATGTCCACGGATTTCTGCTTCATCTTTTACACCACCAAGGGCAATTCTGTGATACTCACGACCCATGGCACGAGCAATACTTTTACCAAGTGAAGTTTTACCAACCCCTGGAGGTCCACTAAAACAAAGTATTGGCCCCTTCATATCATCTTTAAGCTTTCTAACAGCTAAGAATTCAAGAATGCGATCTTTAACTTTTGCAAGATCATAGTGATCGTCATCTAATACTTTTTTAGCATGATCTAAATCTAAACTGTCATTAGAGGCTTTGCTCCATGGAAGATCAACCATCCAGTCAAGATAAGTTCTAAGCATTGAAGCTTCACTGGCATCTGGATGCATGCGTTCCATTCTTTGAAGCTGTTTTAAGGTTTCCTGTAAAACATCTTCAGGCATATTGGCTTTATGAATGCGCTCTCTTAAATCATCAACCTCGTCAGACTTAGAGTCATTTTCGCCAAGTTCATTTTTAATAGCACGCATTTGTTCGCGTAAAAAATACTCTCTTTGGCTTTTAGACATTTCGTCTTTAGCAGTGTTTCTAATGCGAGCCTGCATTTGTAAAACTTCTAGCTCGTTTTCAAGAATTTCATTAACTAGTTTTAATTTATCAAGAGGGTTACTGATTTCTAAAACTTTTTGGGAATCAGAAACTTTTAGTCTTAAATTAGAAGCAATTAAATCAGCCAGTCTTCCTGGATCAGTTAGGTCATTTAATACCAATAGGATATCTGGAGATAGTGATCTTCCAAGAGCAATGATTTTTTCAAGCTGCTCTTTGGCGTTTCTCACAACGGCTTCACACTCAATATCAGAGTATGTTTCATTGAGTTCGTCAATGCGGTCCACATTTACTTCAAAGTTAGGGTCAGTGTTTGTGAACTTTTTAATTTCACCTTTTGCCACACCTTGAATTAAAATCTTAACTCTTCCATCTGCTAACTTTCTCATTCTCATGATGCGAGCGATGGTTCCAATTTTATAAATGCTGCTTTCTGTTGGGTTCTCCTCGGCAATATCTTTTTGTGATGCCAAGAAGATCAGTCGACTTTTTGAAAGCGACTCTTCAACTGCTCTTATAGATGCATCTCTACCAACATATAAAGGTAAGATCATGTAGGGAAAGACCACAATATCTCTCACAGGTAACATCGGTAACTTTTCAGGTATTTCCAAGATCATATCGTCAAAACTCATGCAAGCCTCCACTTAGGCACAATGTTGATTGCTGTTGTTCTTACACATTTGATTCGGTGAATGGTTGCAGAGTATTAAGGAAAAAATCAAAAAAACAGGTCCGGTTTTTGAGTCGCTTTGTACCATATAGATAATTTATACAAGTAGTTAGGACCTTTGATGATGTTGATAAACACTTAGGTCTAGGAGAACACAACAAAATCTTTAGAAAACTAAAGAAAAAAAATAAAAAAGGGAGCCCGAAGGCTCCCAGAAAAAGAAGGGGTTTGCGTTTTATCGCCGTAATTAATAGTGAACCACTTGACGTTTAGCTTGCTGTTCAAGAAGTTCAGCTCCCTCTACACTTAAACGTGTCCAAGGAAGGCTTTTTAATCGAGCCGACTCTATGGGCTCTCCTGTAATTTCACACACTCCATATGTACCTGAATGTATACGATTGAGTGCGGATTCAATTTCAAAAATTTGGCGGCGAAGTCTGGCGTTAGAGGCAAGAAACTCAGTTTCTGCACGATTATTTATGGACTGATCTACTTCATCGCCGCCTTTCTCTCGAGTGACAAATGACTCCCTCAACATCGACAATTGATTTAACACGTCCGCTTTTGCATTTATCAACTTCTCTTTACATTGATCAATGAGTGTATTGTTGAGTTTTGTCATTTTATCCCCCTTGAGTCACACCATCCTAGTGATTGCGGCCCTCCTGGCCTGCCCAGCTGTTAGGCTGGTGTAGTACAGACCAGTAAGGTAAAGACTTGGGTTAAAAAATGTAGATCATATTATTTTATAGAAGCCATAATCAGGTAATTAAAATTTAAAGCACAATGAATACAGAGATTTAGAAGTTTCTGGAAAATTAGGTGATACAATTATTGTTAATAATTTAGGTCATGAAAAGAAACATAGTAATGTTTTCAAGAAAACTCACAAATATTGTCACTTTTTAATGGTCAAAGCAAAACACAATAAGTTTGTACATGGTACAAACATTGCTCCATATGCTGTTTATGAAAAAAGTAAGTCTATATATATTAGTTTTTGGGGTTATATGGGGTTGCGGCCAGAGAAAAGATGCTGGCCCAAATATATCAAATGAGCAAAAGGCTTTAAATCAAATAAAAGAAGACATCAGTTTAGGCCAGGATATAAAAAAACAACAAGCTGAGAGCGTTTTTAATTCACTTTGTGAAGGCGATTCTGGTGAGACTCTAAGCAAAATAAAAAAACTTAGTAAAGAAATGGCGGAGAATCCATTAATAAACGATTTAAATCGTGAAAATGACCTGTTAAATCAATCAGCTTTTTACAAACTTGCAACAATAAAAAAAATAACACCAAAGCAGGCAAGAAATCAGCTTTATAGTAATTATAGACAATTAGAAGAGCGCTTACCACTCAAGGTAGGTCCAGATGGCAAAATGTTTTTTGTGTACTTAGCCACGGCAAGTTCAGAAACTGCTAACTACATACAAACACTTGAAAACACAGTTGCTTTATATTCTGAGATGGGAGTATCACGGCCTTCCAATTATTATTTAGGAAAGCTTGCGTATTTTTTAACGGAAATAGAAGCTATATACAAGATAGATAAGGTAAAAATAGCCAGACAGTTCATAGAAATGTTTAAAGCAAGTACGAGCTCATCGGAACTTTCCATTTATACACATATCACGAAGTTTATTAACGATTCAGAGAATGACGAATTTTATAATATTTTGAAAGGTTCTAGCACAGAGACCTTTAAGTATATCAAGTTGTCGATGGCATTAGGAGTTTCCATTGAAAGCATAAGGGTCTGTGTAGAGAAGCATCAAAGGGGAATTTTTCAGACAATGATTCCCTTGTTTTATTATAACAATGAAGAGCGTGTACTACATTCACTTGAAATTTTAAGTTTGCAACAGCTTATGCAAAACCAAGACGATATATTTGGTTATTTAGTATTTTTAATTTAATGAGGATTTATGAAGTATAAGATTTTAATTTTAACATTTTTGTTTTTGCCAACAAGTGCTCTTGCTAATGGACAGTGCAAAGATATCTTCGTTAGTAAATCTAGATTTGCAGCTTTAAAAACACCTTTAAACTGGCTAAGTCGCTCTAAAAAAGCAAGTTTGAACTCTTCATACTTTAAAAATATTAAAGAACTTGCAACTTTTGGGACACCCTTAGAATTTCGTGCTTATCCAGAGAAAGGTTTTGAATCAAACCATTGGAAGCCGAATGCTGAAAAAGTAGAAGCATTATTAAAAAATTCTGAATATACACCTCAACAAAAATTACAAGAAATAACGGGTGATTATTTTGCCTTTCGTTTTCAGAATATAAAACCAAAAAAAGCAGAAAAAATTCAGGCCGAAATACAAACAATAATGCGTGGCAAACAAAATGTAAGTCCAGGGTTAAATATAGTTTTAAAATCCTTAAATAAATTGATGAGAGTTAAAACTCAGCTGGGTTTTAAAGGAGTAGAATCATCAGTTGCGTCTGAGTCTATCGGTGAGATACTAAAAGTCTTTCATTTAAGTCAGGCAATGAGGGCTAAAAACCCCAATCTAAACTTTCTACAATATTCCTCAGTGAGAGCGACCGAAGCATTAATGGTGTTTATAAACATGAGTCAGTTCGGTTCAAAATTAATGATGGAGCGCCAAATATCTAAAGCAATTAAAGACACAGTAGATTTCACACGCCAGCTTCCAAAAGAAGTTCTTGAAGCAATATCTGCTGAGTTAGATGCAAAAATGCAGCGGTCTGAACTTAATAATAGATCTGAAGTATCAATGCATCTGTTTTTAAAGCAAATTATTTCGGATGCTATGAGCGAACATAGTATTAATTATTCAAAATATAATGGTCTTATTAATAAACCGGCCTTTTCAAATATGATGACAAGATTTATTTTAATGAATAACTTTCTTCTGAACTTTTATATTGCATATTCGAACCCAATTTATGATCCCACAATTATAGGTTTCGATGTGTCAGCAATTTACTGGGCATTAGGACTTCTTCTCTAATTAAAAAAACAAAGCTTTTATAGTAAAAACTATTCAATTAAAGTTATTTTGCCTTTATCAATAGTTAAGGTAAACATTGGGCGATTGAGTTCTCTTTTAGGAGTCATATCAATAGAGCCAAGGCTGGCATTAAGAGATCTTAAATTCACTAGCCCTCTTGCAAGGCCTACACGTGAGCTTTCTCCCTCTTCTTCTATCAGCTTTCTTAGCAACAGACCAACGTCATAGGCTTGAGCTTCAAACAGACTTGGTTTTTCATTAAAGGTTTTAACATAGTTTTTATAGAACTCAGTTTGGGTAAAGGACTGGTCCGACTTTAAATAACCATCCACAAATAGAGCGCCTTCTACATACTGTCCTGCGCGGGCGGCAAGAGCTGGAGAGTTCCATAAGTTTGTACCAATAAGTCTAGGCTTTTTAATATCATGATAGGCCAATGTGGGAGCAATTTGCCCAACAGCTTTAATAGAGTCAGGAATAAAAATAGCATCAAAGTCTGTCACCGGAGGAAGGATGTCCGACGGAGGAGATGTTCTTGAGGTAAGTCTTTTTTGCTCTTTAAACCAATCTTTTAAAAGTGATTTGTACTCATCAATCCGGCTTTCAGTGTAGAAGGTTCCAGACAGTCTTTGTATGGATGGACTGAAACTTGTGGCGCCACTTTCGTAAGGCTGAACGGCTGTAATTTGTCCACCGTTGTTTTTAACCTCATCCCAAAACAAGTTTGCGTACTCAACTCCGTAGGCATCATTGGGGTAAAGGATGGCAAACTTTCTCATGTTGTACTTTTGCATAGCGGTTCGAACTAAGGCCTTCACCTGCATGTCGCTGGTTAATGCACTTCTAAAAACGTAATCACCAATGTCAGTCAGTCCAGCTTTTTGAGACAATGTGATATTGGGAACTCCCAGCTCATTACATTTAGAGGCCACAGCCACAGCCGTTTTACTTAAAAGACTGCCAACAACAGAAATCACATGATCTTGTGTGACAAGTTTTTCTACAGCACGCCTAGCCACATCCGGGTTATCTTCACTGTCGACAACCGCCAATCGAAATGAGCTTTTATTGTCACCGAATATACCAAGACCTAATTGCAGCCCACGAAGCGTTTTATAGGCCACACTTTCATGTCGACCACTTAAAGGTAAGACCACTCCAATGGTTTTAGCATTTACAATTCTTCGAGCTCGAATTTGATTGATCATGTTTTGAGCCCGCTCAGACAAATCAGAGTTAGGCATAATATCAATCACTTCTTCTAAGTAGTAATTGGCGCGGCCAAAGTCGCTGGCCTCAAAAAATAAAGTTCCGGCTTTAAACTGGGCATAAGCTCTGTAGTTTCCGTAATCTCGGTCAGAGGCCACCTTTTCTAACTCTTCATCACTTAACTGGGTTTCTATAAAGTCAATGACTTGAATCTCATAGCGATCTTTTTGATTTTTATCTGTTTTATTTTTAGCGAGAAAGATCAAAGATTTTAAAGCATCAAGGCGATCTCCGAGCTGAGTAAATAAATAGTATCTGAGTTCATGAATACGAACTAAAGAGGCTTGATTGAGTTTCATCTCTTTCATGCTACGCTCTGTGAGTCCTAAAGCCTCATCGTAACGTCCTAAATGAGATAAAGACTTCGCCGCACGATACAAGGCATAGGCTTCCTCTGGGCTTATTGTTTGGGCGTTAACAATGGAAATATAAGCATTAAAGGCTGCTTCAAAGTTTTTAGAGTCATAATAAGACTTACCAAGTAGTAAGTAAGCGTCGTCGGTCACATCTGTGTGTGGGTATTTCTCAATCAAAGTTTTTAGTTTTTTTCGTCCACGGGTGATTCGGTTTTTTTTAATATCAACTCGGGCCGACTTATAAAGCTTTTCAACAGTCACTGTGGCTTTTTGAGGGGGTCTTTTTTTAGGAGCAAAGGAGCAAGAGTTTAAAATTAAAAATAAAGCTGTGAGTAAACTAAGTTGAAAAAATCGAATCATGTTCTCGCCTTTAATACCATGTTGAGTTTATCTTTATAGTCGCGCACTTTTGGTGCTTGGTCAGCGACAGATTTCAGCTTTTTTACAAGCTCTAATTGATCTTTACTCAATTCCGTAGGGACATCAACAATAACGCGTATTAGCATGTCGCCACGCTCACTACTTTTTAAAGAGGGAAAGCCCTTAGACTTTAATCTAAACACCTGTCCCGAGTGAGTGCCTTTTGGTATTTTTAAGTTGGCTTTGCCAGACAGGGTGGGGATTTCAATGTCCGTACCAATCATGGCATCAACAAAAGAAATAGGCAGTTCCATTTGAACATCTAGTTCAGAGCGTACAAACAGAGGGTGTGGCATAAGTTGAATGACCACATATAAATCGCCGGCAGGGCCTCCAGTTGGTGGAATATCTCCTTCACCTCGCAGCTTTAAGCGCTGCCCCTGCTTCACTCCAGGAGGAATGTTGACCGAGAGTTTGGCGGTTTCATTGGAGGGGCCTTTTTTACGTACAAAAGAAATCAACTTGTCGGTGCCATGAGCGGCATCTTCTAGAGTAATAGAAAGATTATATTTTAAATCTGAACCTTTTTGTGGACTACGGCCACGCCTTGGTCCACCGCCGCCGAACACATCTCCAAGATCACCAAAGACTTCAGAAAAGATGTCTTTTGCAGAAGCGCTACTAAATCCAGCACCAAAACCTGAGCCAAAACCAGCTCCAGCTTGAGCAAAAGGATCAAAGCCTTGATGAAAGCCACCGCCACCAAAAGGCCCTTGGGCACTGGTAGATCCGGGCCCGCCCCCTGGGTTATAATAGCTTCCGGCCTGTCCAAACTGATCAAACATTCTTCTTTTTTCTGGATCAGATAAAATCGTGTAAGCTTCAGTTACTTCTTTAAACTTATCTTCTGCACCTTTGTCATCAGGGTTTTTGTCTGGATGATATTTAACGGCCAGTTTGCGATAAGCTTTTTTGATCTCATCAGCACTAGCTCCGCGCTCTACACCTAAAATTTTGTAATAATCTTTTCTTTCCATAATTCCTTAAGACTCTTTTGGTGGTGTGGCCACAATCACCTGTGCAGGTCTTACCACTCGATCATGTAATTTATAGGCTTTTTTATAAGCGGACACGATATGCCCTTCAGGCACGTCCTCTGTTTGTTGACTACTGAGTGCCTCATGGACGTTTGGATCAAAGGCCACGCCTTCGCTGGGAACTTCTTCGACTCCAAAGTTTTTTAAAACCTTAGAAAGCTCAGTGCGAGTCATTTTCACACCATCAACAAAAGAATCTAAGTTATCAGGTGTGACCTCGGTTTGAAGAGCGCGCTCAAGGTTGTCTAAAACTTCTAGTAAAGACACAACTAGTCTTTCAGAGCCAAATTTAATCAACTGAGAGCGCTCTTTAATGGCTTGCTTTTTATAGTTTTCAAAATCGGCCATTAAATATAAATACTCATTTTTATATTTTTCAGCCTCAGCCTTTAATTTTTCCGTTTCACTAGCGGCGGATTTCCCTTCTTCAATGGGAGTTACGTTGTCATTGTCCTCAATAGAGATTTCACTGCCGTCTGTAGAAAAATCGCTAGTGTCCAAGTTTTCTTCATTATTATTTTTGTCCTCAGGCTTTTTGGCCACAATTATCTCCTTTAGCTTCAAATTCACACACGTCATTAATATGAGGCGCATTAAGAAAATGTCAATATAACATAGCTTAAGTTAAATGCAGTCTTCAAAAAAAGCCATATATTCAAAGACAAAATTTGAGAGTAAAAAGCCTTTTGATGTGAGCTTAAAATTATTGCTATCTGAGCAAATAAGATCATCTTTTTTTAGTTTTTTAAGTCGTCCAATAACCTGGTCGTTTTGATCAGGGAACATATTTTTTAGTTGAACAATATTCATACCACGAGTGGTGCGAAGATGGGTGTGGATAAAGTCTGTAAGGGCTTCATGGGTCTTTAGGTGTTCTTTTTGTGAAGAGGGAAGTTGGCTGATCAGAAGGTCTGAGTTAATTTGATCTGTATAGTCGTCAAATTTTTTTGGGTTCCAAAAACGAGTGCCATAATCAGGAACATTAAAAAAAGAATGGGCACTTAAACCAAGTCCCCAAAAATTATTATAAGTCCAATAAAGCATATTGTGTTTGGACTCATATCCAGGTCTTGCAAAATTAGAAATCTCATACTTTAAAAGTCCAGACTTTTTAAGCTCATTCTCAATTAAATGAAACATCTCAACTTGGGCTTCTTCCTCTGGGCGATGATACGACATAGGATGGCCCTCGGGAACAGTTAAACAATAGGCGCTTAAATGAGGTGGTTTATATTTGTTTACAAGATCTAAGTCTCGTTGCAGCTGTTGTAAGCTTTGGTTTGGTAAAGCAAATAACAAATCAAAGGAATAGTTATAGTCTTTTAAAAGCTCTAATGTGTTAACCGTGTCATCAGCATTGTGACGACGACCACAAGCCTTTAGTAGCTCATTATCAAAACTTTGAGCTCCAACACTAAAGCGATTGATTCCAGCCTGTAAATAAGTCTGTAAGTTGTCTTTACTCACAGTGGCGGGATTGATTTCAATAGTCACTTCAGTATTTTCATTAGTTTCAAAACCAGCGTTGTTAAGTTCTTGAAGAATAGATACAATATGATCAGCATCAATTAAGCTTGGAGTTCCACCTCCAAAATAGATGCTGGTTAATGATTTAAAGGGAACAAACCTTGATCTTGTTTGAATCTCTTTTTTTAAATACTCCACGTACTGCTCTGGAGGCATAATTTTGTTAAACTCAAAAGTTGTAAAGTCGCAGTAGATGCATCGTTGTAAACAGTAGGGAATGTGAATGTAAATCCCGAATTGGTCCATGGAAAGGTTATCTAGAAATGTTTAAAAATTTTCAATTAAAAAATGGTATGAATGTAGTTCTTGTAGAGAGTCACAAGTCCCCAGTGGTCTCAGTTCAAATGTGGGTGAGAACAGGAAGTGCTGATGAGCAAAAAGGGGAAGAGGGCATCAGTCATTTCATTGAGCATTTAGTGTTTAAAGGCACACAAAAGTACAATGTAGGAGAGATTGCCTCTAAGGTTGAAAGCTCAGGAGGGGAGCTTAACGCTTACACATCCTTTGACCAAACGGTGTTTTATGTCACAATTTCAAGCCATTATGTGGAAACGGCCATGGATGTTGTCAGTCAAATGATGGGACATCCTATTTTTGACCCAACAGAGGTGGATAACGAACGTGAAGTGGTTTTAGAAGAAATAAAAAGAACTCAAGATAACCCTCACAGGCAAGCCAGCCGCATGCTTTTTTCTACAGTTTATAAAAACCACCCCTATGGTTTACCTGTTATTGGCTATGAAAAGGTGATTAAAAAAGTCAGTGTTGAAAAGTTAAAAGAGTATTTTAATGCCCGTTACGTGCCTACAAATATGACTTTAGTGATTGCTGGAGATGTTAAAGCTAAAGACATCAAGCCAAAAATAAAAAGTTACTTTGAAAACTTTGAAGATCATAAGCTCAGAAAAATAAAAAGAATTAAAGAGCCCAAACAAGAAAAGAAAAGAATTAAAGTTGAAAAAACAGATTTTAAAGAAAATCTGTTTTATATCTCTTGGCCCGTTCCAAGTGTAAGACACAAAGACATACCAGCTTTAGATGTTCTGTCTTTAATTTTAGGCCAAGGTGACAGTTCTAGGCTGTTAAAAAAATTAAGAATTGAACAACCCTTAGTAAACTATATTGGAGCCAGCACTTACACTCCCAAAGATCCTGGTTTTTTCACCATTTCAGCTTCATTAAATCATGAGAACTTAGAAAAAAGTTTAGAAATTTTATTAGAAGAATTAGAGCATGTATTAAATTCCGCCCCTGATCTTGATGAGTTGGAAAAGTCTGTGATCAATATGGAAAGTGATGAGTTTTATGGCCTTGAAACGGTGGAGGGTTTAGCCAGAAAGGTGGGAACCTTTGACTTTTTGTTTGATGATTACGCTTACTTTAAAGAATTTTTAAAGCAAATCAGAGAGCTTACTACAAAAGATATATTACGAGTGGCAAGAAAGTATTTAAAGCCTGAAACAATGACCTTTACCTATATGACAACAGGAGATAAAGAGCAGGCTAAAAAGCAAATTCAAAAATGGACTACAAAATATAAAAAAATCTATGAGTCTTCAAAAGCCCCTCGTGTTGAGCCCCAAAAAGTAAAACCCTTGAAGTGGGGCAAGACTCTTTCTTCACGGAAAGAGGCCCCTATTGAAAATATCAAACTCAATGGCGGAGCCAAACTGCTTGTAAAACCAAGTTATGAAACTCCAGTGATCAATTTAAGAATGGCCACCTTTGGTGGACTTCGATATGAGCCCGATTCAAAGTCAGGCATTACGGAGCTGGCCTCAAGAGTGTGGGCCAACCAAACAAAAAACTTAACTGAGGTTGAGCTTTATCAAAAGTTGGATCACTTAGCTTCTAGTTTTTCGGCCTTTGGCGGAAGAAACACAGTAGGTTTAAACTTAAACACCTTAACCGCTTTTTTTGATCCAACTCTTGATATTTTCTTTGATGTCTTAAAAGACCCACACGTTTCAGAAGATATTGTTGAGCGTGAAAAAATCATTATGAAAGAAAAGTTAAGCAGAAAGGATGACAACCCAACCATGCAAGCTATGCAGGCCACAATGAGAAGCCTTTATGGAAAGCACCCTTACTCCAGAGAGCTTGGAGGCAATGCGGAAAGTCTTTCGTCGATCACAACAAAAGATGTGGTGGATTATATTAAATCCTTAACACCAAAAGGTGATTTAAATTTTTCACTTGTTGGTCAAGTTGATGTTGATAAGTGTGTGGAAAAACTAAACAACAATTTAAAAGGTCTTAAAGGCTTTGAAAAGCCTGAGCAAAAACACATTGTGCCTCCACTGACTAAAAACGTGTACAACTATATGGAGTCCAAAAAAGAGCAAAGTCATATCATTTTAGCTTACCCAGGCTTAGTGTTTGATGACAAAAAGGTTAATACATTACAAATGATTCAATCGATCTTGGCCGGTCAAGGTGGTCGACTGTTTATAGAACTAAGAGATAAAAAATCTTTAGCCTATTCTGTGGCACCTCTTCGTATGGAGGGCATTGAAAAAGGATACTTTGGAACCTACATTGGCTGTTCCCCTGAAAAAGGAAAGCTTGCTCTACAAATGATGCGCGATGAGCTTAAAAAACTTCAAGACACACTTGTAGGACCAGAAGAATTAGATCGTGCAAAAAGATACCTAATTGGGCGACATGATATTGATCTACAAAAAAACAGCAGTGTTGCAGCCACAATTTTATTTGATGACCTTTACGGATTAAAACATGATGCCTATTTAAAATACTCAGACGAAATTCAATCCATCACCGCAGAACAAGTGATGGCTTTGGCTCAAGAGATCTTCTCGCAAAACCATGTGGTCACTTGTGTGGGCTCGGAAAGCGTTGAATAAACTTTTGCTTGTAAACGCTATTATGCTTTTTTACAGAGCCAAAAAGCTCGGACAGTCCTCCGCGCTCGCTTGTGCGGAACTTGTTTTTGGCTCAACAAAAAGCATCATAGTTTTATGCACATAAAAAATTTCGAAATATAGTCGCTGCCTTAAAAATCTTTAAAAGATTAAGGATATCTTTTTGCAGCTTTCTGAAGTAAAAAGCCGCAAAAAGTTTAGTCGTTCACATTGATTATTGGAAGTTCACTAAAAAAATCAGCGATCGGTTGAATCTCATCCACATTAAGCTCACCGGTTTCTTTGTTCACGAAGGGGTGTTGAATGGCAATCTGTTGCATGATCGCAATTTTACGGTCACCATTATAGTAGTTTTGAAACTGGCTCACTATGTAGCTAGATTTTTGCCCACTAATAGCGGGAACCGGTATCGGAGCTCCATTGTCATCAGTGATAGTTTTAAGTGGTTGGCCCTTAAACGTAGGATTGGCATGGCAGCCCACACAAGACATTGTTCCTTGGGGCATGTTTTTAGATTCATAAATTTTCACATAGGTTTCTTCCAAGGCTTGTTCCGGATCATTCGGTTGAAGCGATCCAAAAAAGCTTGCCAGCATATCAATCTCGGCATTGGATAAATCTTTTGCAATGCCGTTCATAGTTTGGTTTTTGCGACGACCATCTTTAAAGTGAAGCAGTTGTTTTTTTAAGTACAGCTCATCCTGTCCTGCAAGATTCGGATTGTTTTCTGAAGAACTCACTCCATTGTTACCATGGCAGTTCATGCACTGGTTAATTGTATTCAATAATGGTGGTAACTCAATGGCCGCACTCATACCAGCCGAACCTTCAGGCGCCGCCTGAACAGCTTCCAGAGGGGCACCAGCATTGACCCAGCTAATGATCTTACTGCGCTCTTCATCGGAGATGGCTTGAGCTTCTTCAGAACCCTGTTGAGGCATAAACCCAGAGGATACAAAGTTTTTGATTTTAGTTGAGACAGACTTGGCCTTTTCATAGTCAGACAGATCAGGCATACCACTGCTCATATGGCACTGAACACAGTATTGGTTAAAAAGTGGTTTCACAGCAGCAAAGGAGATTTCGCCATCAGTAGTTTGTGCACCTGCAGGTTCACTGGATGGCTGCAAATTAACCTTTTTTCCGCTACAGGCTGTAAAGTAAATTATTCCAAACAATGAAAGAAATATAATACCTAAAAACCGTTTAAGTTTCATTTTATGACCTTCCCTATCCTTCTTACACTTAAGAAGGAAATATCGTCGTTTACAACTTCTGCAATTTGACGTTGCAAATCAAATACCATACAAATGGGGTGAGTACACATTTTAAGGAGAGTCCCCCATGCTTAAAACAGTATTGATTTATTCAATATTACTTATTTTGTTTTCAATACACACCTATGCAAGGCCACACTATGCCGCTCGTGCAAAATCTAACAGCTGCACCATGTGCCACGTAAGTCCACTTGGCGGTGGATTAAAAACCGTTACAGGAAAAGCCTTTGGTGGTCGTGGACTAAAGCTTAATCAATTTGCTACACAAGACAAATTCGCTGTCGACATGAGAGGCATATATTACCATCCTAAAAAAGCAAGCAGTGCTCGTGGTGGTATGGGATTGATGGCCTTAAATGTTGGAGCCAACTTAAATCTTACTCCAATGGCTGGTGGCGATGAGACCTCTGATGTAGAAACAAGATTAGTCGCTACACACAATATTGCGGGCTTTACAGGAATTGATAGTCATAATGTTTATTTGCGTTTTAAAATGCGTGAAGACTATGAAGCCTCTTGGAAGCCCCAATATATTATGCTTGGACGATTTCAACGTCCATTTGGATTAATGACCGATGAGCATCGTACATATACAAAAATGATGACAAAATCAGAGTGGTACACTCAAGAAACCGGCGTCGTGTTTTCAGCCAATCCATATTCAACTCTTCATTACGATTTAGGGATTATTAACGGAATAGCCACCGAAGCAAATTTTGATAAAGGCAATGCCATTGAGTGGGGAGGGTCATTGAACGCAAGGTGGACTCCAATTAGTCTCCCAATTGTTTTAGGGGCAAGTTACTCGCAACATTCTTTTGATAAAAACTCTACAACAGACCGTGATCAACCTGTAGCTGGAAGTGTTTATTCTGTTGTTTTGTTAGATCCAATTTTGTTTGATTTAACAACAGGCTCTATTCAATTGGAATATTCTGAGGCTAAATATTGGAATCCCGAAGTATTACCAAAAATCTTCGAAGGATCAAGCCCATCTGAGTTTGCAAAATCAAGATCTGAAGGCTGGTTTGGGTTAACTACAATTAACGTAAATCCAACGACAGAATTACAATATAAGTACGATCGTTTTTTACCAGACAGAGAATTTAGAGGTTCTTATATTGAAAGACATGGTTTTGGCATTAAACATTATTTTTCAAGCTCAATTAATGTTCAGCTTCGTTACGAAAATGCCAATAATGCGATAAAAAACATTAATTCCAAATACGCGGATGATGATGCTTTTTATGCTGTGTTGAGAGTGTCACTTTAAAATTAAAAGTAGCCCCTCTCACACTTTATGTTTTGATTTAAAAACTCTTAAACTAGAGATTTAAAGTATTAAATAAAAAGTTCACATGGGTCATTTGTATTTTTATAAATGGCCTTTTTAATCAGCTCTCAGCCGCTATCAAAAAGATACTTATAGCACTTATTAATCAGGCTTTACTTATTGTTTTGTTTTGAGACATTTTCCTCGCCTAAAATACAGAATTCATGCATGTTTGACAGAGATCCGGCTTGTGTCTGTTAAAATATACTATGTATTACTCCGATATGTGTAATAGGAGGGTTGATCTAGTATGAGTGCTAAAGAATTTGACACACTATTGGTTTCTTCAAAACACTATTTTCAAGAAAAAGTACAAACAGCAGTTGATCGTAGGGGGATAAAAACTATTCCTCAGGCGGTGAATTACTTAGTCGATTTACTTGAGTACTATATGTTCACTGAAAACCTGTTTGAAAAAGATCAAGAAGACGGTAAGCACAAAAAACAAACTTTAGCTGAAATGTATTTAACCGCTCAACAAGCCGAACAACCTCCAGAAAAAAGAATTTCGATGTTAAAAAAACTTGGAGACACAAGCTTATACATCAGTGGTTTTTTTAGTGACTCTTTAAAAAGAAAAATTATCGACCTAGACTATTACATCGACATGGGGGGCACGGCTTACGGAACACTGGCTGCCACTACAAGTGAAGATATAAACGCTCGCATTTTTGAAGAGTTTAGTGAAAAATTTGTGGATTTTGTAGATGTACTTACAATCATCAGCCAAGAAAGTGTACAGAGCTCAAACAAAGACTTACTAAGATTGTATGAGCGCTATATGCTCACCGGTTCAGAGCTTGCAAAAGAAGAGCTTCAAAAACAGGGCTTGCTCAACGCCGAGGTCGAAAAACGTAAAAAAGCCTAATAAACTTTAGTCCAAATAAATCACAAAAAAGAGATTGATTGGCTTTTTATCTAAAGCCAATTATAATTACAGCATGTTTAACCTAGGATTTCCTGAACTTATTGTAATTGGTGTGGTGGCCCTGATTTTTATTGGCCCAAAGCAACTGCCGGAAGTGGCAAGGGTGATTGCTAGGACTTTAAATGAGTTCAAAAACGCAACCTCAGACCTTACAGACTCTCTTAAAGACGTGAAAAACGAAACTCAAAAAGCTTTTTATGAAACAGAAGACTCTTTGCAAAAACACATTCATCAAGTGGAGTCCTCTGTAGATGATGCCAAGAAAGAAATAAAAGAGGACAAAAAGGAGCCAACTCATGACTCCTGAAGATCAAGAGCAACCCCTTGTTGACCACCTCACAGAGCTTAGAAAGTGTTTGATCCGCTCCATTATACTCATTGCCATTGGCTTTGCTATAAGTTGGATGTACACCGACCAAATCTTTGATCTTTTAAGACAACCCATTTCTCCCTTTTTAAAAACCGACTCTGGTGGTTTAATTTTTACAGCTCCCATGGATAAATTCATGGCCCACATTAAAGTGGCCCTTTTCTCAGGCTTTATTATTTCATCTCCTTTTTGGATGCATCAGTTGTGGCTTTTTATTTCTCCAGCACTTTATAAAGAGGAGCGTAAATACGGTGTGGCCTTTATCTTATTTGGAACGTTTTTATTTTTAACCGGTGTGAGCTTTGTATATTTTGTGGTTTACCCTTTAGCCTTTGAATTTTTAATGACCTTCGGCGGAGACAAAGACACGCCAATGATAAAAATCGATGAATACCTCTCATTTATCACAACCACCACATTAGTTTTTGGTTTAACCTTTGAAATGCCTTTAATCTTAGCTGTGCTTGGCCGCCTTGGAATCGTGAGCTCCGACATGCTAAAAGCCAGTCGTCGCTACACAATTGTGATCATAGCCCTGGTCTCAGCCATTGTGACGCCACCGGACCTGATCAGCCAAATCTTATTAATAATACCTTTATATCTACTTTTTGAATTTTCCATTTACTTAGTAAAAGCGATCGAGAAAAAACAAAACCTTGAACAGAGTGAATAGTTGGGGCTTCGAGTTCTTTTTTAATCCTTTTTGCTGAAGGATTTTGCCTCTCAGGACACGGCCTCCATGCCTCGCTGCTCGCGGTGCACGGCGGGCCGCGGGCCGCGAGGCATGGAGGCCGTGCCCTGAGAGGCGCAGTCAGAAATTTAAAGGGAGTTCATAAAGAACTCGAAGCCAACAAAAAGGCTATATATTTAAAGTGTGATTTTTTCTTTATAGAGCCCAAAAACTTTTCTAAGTGCATCGCTGATTTCGCCTAAAGTGACGTCGTTATCAACGGCTTCGATAAAAAGTGGCATAAGGTTGTCGTCCGACTGAGCGGCATTGGTGAGCTTTTCTAATTGTTTTTGAACAAGCTTGTCATCACGTTTTTGTTTAAAAGCTTTAAGGCGTTGAATTTGTTCTTTGGCCGTGTCTTCAGGAATTTTTAATGTTTCAAAGGGCTCACTTTTGCTATCGACAAATTGGTTAACACCCACAACAATTTCTTCACCTTTTTCAAGGTCCATTTGAAATTTGTAAGCGGCAGATTGTATTTCGTTTTGTATCCAGCCGTTTTCAATACAAGCAATCACACCATTCATGTTTTCAATGCGGTCAATGTAGGCTTGAGCTTGGCGTTCAATCTCGTCAGTGAGGCTTTCTACATAAAAAGAGCCAGCTAGAGGGTCAACCACATCGGCCACTCCTGTTTCGTGGGCGATGATTTGCTGAGTTCTTAAGGCAATGGTGGCGGACTTTTCTGTGGGAAGCCCTAAGGCTTCATCCATAGAGTTTGTGTGTAAGCTTTGAGTTCCACCAAGCACTGAAGCCATAGCTTGCAGAGACACACGCACAATGTTGTTTTCAGGCTGTTGTGCGGTCAGTGTGCTGCCGGCCACTTGTGAGTGAAATCTTAGCTTCATAGACTTTTCGTCTTTAGCGCCAAATCGTTCTTTCATGATTTTAGCCCAGAGTCTTCGGGCGGCTCTGAACTTAGCTGTCTCTTCAAAAAAGTTGTTGTGCACATTAAAGAAAAAGCTCAAGCGCTTAGCAAACTGATCCACGTCAAGCCCGCTATCAATCGCCGCTTGCACATAAGTGATTCCGTTGGCAAGGGTGAAGGCCACTTCTTGAACGGCTGTACTTCCAGCTTCTCTGATGTGATAGCCAGAAATACTAATTGTGTTCCAACTTGGAATGTTGTCGGTGCAAAAATCAAAGATATTAGTAATGAGCCTCATAGAAGGTTTTGGCGGATAAATAAAAGTGCCTCGAGCAATATACTCTTTTAAAATGTCATTTTGAATGGTGCCTCGAAGCTGTTTCATATCCACACCACGGCGTTTCGCCACAGTGGCGTACAGAGCTAATAAAATCCCGGCCGTAGAGTTGATGGTCATAGAGGTAGAGACTTTATCTAAGGGCAAGTCATCTAATAAAATTTCCATGTCTTCAATGCTGCTAATGGCCACGCCAACTTTACCCACTTCGCCTGTAGACATCACATGGTCGGAGTCATAGCCCATTTGTGTGGGTAGGTCGAAAGCCACACTGAGGCCTGTTGTGCCTTTTTCAAGAAGCATTTTGTATCGTTCATTACTGGCTTTTGCAGAGCCAAAGCCCGCGTACTGTCGCATGGTCCAAAGCCGGCCGCGGTACATGGTTTCTTGTACCCCTCGCGTGAAGGGGTAAGTACCAGGATCTGAAAGTCCAGAGTCTTGCATTTTTTTTTCAGACCAATCGTTGTTGTCATAAAAAGCTTTTAGCTCAACACCACTGGAATTTTTAAATGACTCTTTTCTTTGCATAAAAAACGATCCTTTATTGTTCGAAATTTATAAGTGTTTGCCCGGACTCCACGTTATCTCCAGGCTTTACATTCACGGATTTGACTTTTCCGTCCGCAGAAGCTCGCATCTCATTTTCCATCTTCATGGCTTCCATAATAATTAGCGGCTGATCCTTAGTGACTTCTTCACCGTCTTTAACAAAAACTTCTACAATTTTTCCAGGCATACCAGAGGTCAGACTGTCAGAGTCTCCCATCGCACTTCCAGACTTTAAGCTTTCATGTAAAAGCATTTCATCGTTGAAAATTTTAACCTCTCTGTAAGCGCCTCGCGTGTACACGGTGTATTCTGTGCCCGAGCCCACAGCATCTACAAGGTAGGAGCTGTTTTCAAAAATAAAACTGATCGTATTATCGAGAGATTGATAATCTTCTTTAGAAATCTCGTAGTTTACCCAATCCGCATCCTCTTCTTTAATGGACACTTTCCAGTGCTGACGAGCTTCGTTAACTTTTACTTCATAGTTTTTACCATTTACTTCGGCTTCAAAAAGCATAAATGTCTTCCTTTATCTTCTTAATCCGTCACGACGGGCTAAATTTTTCCAACGACTAAAAGTGTTGTATTGCGGAATATCTCGAGACTGATTGTCTTTAAAAGCGGTGATAGCCGCTGAGATTAAAAATACTTTTTCATCAACAAACATAAAAAGTTCTTGTTGATCTCGGTCGGCAATCTCTTGATCAATAAACTGTGTGGTGTAGCTGCCATCTAAGAATTTTTTATGGTTTAAGATGTTTTTATGTAAAACAATATTGGACTTCACACCCGTGAGCATAAACTCGGCCAAAGCTCTTTGAAGTCTTGCCACACATTCTTCACGGTTTTTACCCCAGGCAATGAGTTTGCCAATCATTGGGTCATAGTGAATAGGGATTTCATAGCCAGGATAGGCATAGCTGTCCATTCTGACAAAGGAGCCCTGAGGAATTCGGCAGAGTCTGATTTTTCCAGGAGAGGGAATAAATGTAATAGGGTCTTCAGCACAGATTCTTAGTTCAATAGAGTGCCCGTTTTTTTGAATCTCATCTTGTGTGATAGAGAGCTTTTCTCCCTGAGCCACCTGAATCTGTTCACGAACCAGGTCTACACCGGTAATCATTTCTGTCACCGGGTGTTCCACTTGAAGGCGAGTGTTCATCTCCATAAAGAAGAACTCTTTAGTGTTATTATCAAAAATAAATTCAATGGTTCCAGCACCAATATAGCTAATAGATTGGGCAGCTTTTACGGCCACAGCACCAAGTTGTTGTCGAACCTTTTCGGGTACCGAAATACTAGGAGCCTCTTCAATTAACTTTTGATGACGCCTTTGCACAGAGCACTCTCGTTCAAACAAATGGATGACGTTGCCGTGAGTGTCTCCAAAAACTTGCACTTCAATATGCTTTGGATTTTGGATAAATCGTTCAATAAAAACTCGGTCGTCGCCAAAATAGTTTTTACCTTCAGACTGACAGGCTCTGAAAGCACTGGGCAAGTCTTTGGGATCATGAACCACACGAATGCCCTTACCGCCACCGCCAGCAGAGGCTTTAATAATCACTGGAAATCCAATTTTATTAGAAGCTTTTACCGCCTCATCAGCATCACGAATGGACCCAGGTGATCCAGGAACTGTTGGAACTCCGGCTTCTTTCATAAGCTCTCTAGAGGCGAGTTTATCACCCATGGCTTCGATGTTTTCAGCGGTCGGACCGATAAAAACAATTCCTGCTTTTTTAAGGGCGCGGGCAAAATCAGCCTTTTCACTTAAAAAGCCGTAACCAGGATGAACCGCATCAGCTCCAGATTTTTTAGCCACATCAATAATTTTATCAATTCTTAAATAAGAGTCTACACTTGGAGCTGGACCAATATGGTAGGCTTCATCAGCAAGCATTACGTGTAAGCTGTTACGGTCGGCTTCTGAAAACACAGCCACGGTTTGAATGCCCATTTCCCGACAACTTCTAATCACCCGAACGGCTATTTCGCCTCTGTTTGCTATTAAAACTTTTTTAAACATCATTAACTCTCCCTTTATAGAGGAATGTTGCCATGTTTTTTTGGCGGGTTCGTGTCTTTTTTGTTTTTCAAAATCTCTAAAGAATCAATGATACGCTTACGAGTCATTGCAGGCTCTATAACCTCATCCACGTAGCCAATTTCTGCGGCAACATATGGATTGGCAAAACGCTCTTCGTACTCTGCAATCAGTTTTTGACGTTCGGCTTCAGGGTCTTTTGCCTCTTTAATTTGATTTCTAAAAATAATATTAACAGCACCCTCAGCTCCCATAACGGCAATTTCTGAACTTGGGTAAGCCAAGTTCACATCACCGCGCAAGTGCTTAGAGCTCATAACATCATAAGCGCCACCGTAGGCTTTTCTTGTGATCAAAGTGATTTTAGGAACGGTGGCTTCGGCATAGGCGTACAGAAGTTTTGCTCCATGTGTGATGATCCCGTTCCACTCTTGATCGGTTCCAGGTAAAAATCCAGGCACATCAACAAAAGTCACAATGGGAATATTAAAGGCATCACAAAAACGAACAAATCGAGCGGATTTAATGCTGGCTTCAATATTTAAACACCCAGCCAGCACTTGTGGTTGGTTGGCCACAACACCCACACTGCGTCCGTTAAACCTTGCAAAGCCCACAATAATATTTTGGGCATAGTTTTGTTGAACCTCTAAAAAGTAACCCTCATCGACAACGGTTTTAACAAGCTCAAGCATGTTGTAAGGTTTTTTGCTGTTGTCAGGAATAAAGCTGTTTAAGCTTTCATCAATGCGGTCTGGGGAATCCGTGGTTGGTAAAATAGGAGCGTCATCAATGTTGTTGCTCGGCAAAAAGTTTAACAACTCTTTTATAAGAAGTAGGCAGTGTTTGTCATCATCGGCAGCAAAATGAGCCACGCCAGATTTTTTGCTGTGTGCTGTCGCGCCACCAAGCTCTTCTTTAGTGACTTCTTCATGAGTAACAGATTTTATCACATCAGGGCCTGTTACAAACATATAGCTTGTGTCTTTGACCATAAAAATAAAATCAGTAAGACTTGGAGAGTAAACAGCGCCACCGGCACAAGGGCCCATGATCGCACTGATTTGAGGAACAACACCAGAGGAGGTGACATTTCTTAAAAAGATATCGGCATAGCCGCCAAGAGCTTCAACACCCTCGTGAATACGAGCACCTCCTGAGTCATTCAATCCAATGACTGGCACGCCGTTTTTAACGGCCATATCCATAATTTTACAGATTTTATTGGCTTGAGCCCGAGACATACTTCCACCAAATACGGTGAAGTCTTGTGAATAAACATAAGCCGGCTTTCCGTTAATGCGACCGTAGCCGGTGATAACTCCATCACCATAAAACTTCTTTTTATCCATTCCAAAGTTTTTACATCGGTGAGTAGAAAACTTATCGATCTCTACAAAACTTCCAGGGTCAAGAAGCACATCCAAACGTTCGCGGGCTGACAGGCGCCCACCTTCTTTGTGTTTGGCAATACGATCTTCACCACCGCCGACAAAAGCTTCGTCATTTTTTTCTTCAAGCTCTTTAATTTTCTCTAAGGTTGTTTTCACTTCACTCATAGTTTTATGCTCCTAAGGGTAATGTCTTCCATACATTCGTGGAAATGGAATGGTTTCTCTAACATGTGAAAGCCCGCAAATCCAAGCCACGGTTCTTTCAATGCCCAAACCAAATCCCGAATGCGGGAAAGATCCATATCTTCTAAGATCCAAGTACCAAGAAAAGTCCTCTTCTCTTAAACCATGTTGTTGTATTTTGTTTAATAAAACATTTAAATCGTCTTCACGTTGACCGCCACCAATCAACTCGCCATAGCCTTCTGTGCCCAACATATCCACGCTAAGACAATATTCTGAGTCTTCTGGGTCTTCTTTCATGTAAAAGGCTTTGATGGCCGTGGGGAAGTGATGGACAAATACGGGCTTATCAAACTTAGAGCTAATAATAGTTTCATCGGCACCGCCAAAATCATTGCCATCCACAAAGTCAGGGTTTTCTTTTTTAATAAGCTCCACAGCTTCTTTATAGTGAACTCGCGGAAAGGGCCCTTTCACTTTTAAAAGAGGTTCAAGGTCACGCTCTAAAACTTCTAATTCTGCCTTTTTATTTTTAACAACTCTTTGGACAATGTACTCAACAAACTGTTCTGCCAATTCCATGTTGTCATACAGATCATTAAAGGCCACCTCAGGCTCTACCATCCAAAACTCAATAAGATGTCTTCTTGTTTTTGATTTTTCAGCGCGAAAGGTAGGCCCTAAGCAATAGGCTTTTCCAAAAGCCGCTGCAGCGGCTTCCATGTAGAGCTGACCACTTTGTGACAGGTAAGCCTTTTCATCAAAATATTTTGTTTCAAACAGGTTGGTGGTTCCCTCACAAGCACTAGGCGTGAAGATGGGGGCGTCCACTAAAGTGAAGCCATCGCCATTAAAAAAATCTCTGATGGCTTGAATGAGCTCAGCGCGCACACGAATGGCCGCATGTTGTTTTTTTGAACGCAGCCATAGGTGGCGATGATTCATTAAAAAATCAACGCCATGTTCTTTGGGAGAAATCGGGTAGTCGGGAGAGGGGCCTATAATTTCAAAATTGTTGGCACCAACTTCATAAACATTTTCAAAGCGATTGTCTTTACGAACAGTTCCGGTCACCTTCACGGACATTTCTTGAGAAAGGTCTTTAAAGTTTTCAAAGGCCTCTTGATCACACTCACCTCTGAAATAAACACATTGGCAAATACCAGTTCCATCTCGGAGTTCTAGAAATTTAATTTTACCAGAGGAGCGAGTGTTATAGACCCAACCTTTCAGTTCTACGGTTTGCCCTTCATACTTGTGTAAGTCCGCAATATAGTGACGCATATGTTTCTTCCCCAAAGCTCTAAATATAACAGATAAATTCAAAACTTATATTCTAAAGAACTCTAGTGAAGTATACAGCTATGTCAAAGATAAAGTGAACAAAATGCCCTCTGAAATAAGGGCTATATTGGTAATTCTAGGAGAGCGCTAACGCAAGGCGGTAGGTTGTCGTTTTTCCACCATATTTCGGATATTTAACAGACTTTGTGAGCTGTTTAAATAACTCTCATCTTTTTGACCAGAGTTCAGCAAAAGGCTGCGCAGTTCAAGCATACTTATAGAAGGGTTTGCTTGCATAGCAATAGCTGCTGCAGCAGACACATAGGGCGCTGACATGCTGGTCCCGCTTAAGCTTTGGTAGCCTGTTCCGTAGGTACTAATAATATTATTTCCAGGAGCGAAGATATGCACACTTTCAACACCATAATTTGAAAAATAGGTCATACCATTCCACTCGCTAGTGGCTCCAACGGTGATCATGTTGGGCAAGTTGTAGGAGGCGGGATACTGAGGAGTGGAATCAATGTTATAACCACTGTTACCAGAGGCCGCCACAAACAATATACCTAGGCGGCCTAATTCATTAATCTTTTCTCCTAATACCACAGAGCAGCCACCACCACCCCAGCTGGCATTAATAATATGAGCTCCTCTTTGAACGGCATAGTTAATGGCATCAACAGCGTCCATCATAGTGCCACCGGTTTCATCAATAAAGTCTACGGGTAAGATTTTAGCTTTGGGAGCAAGCCCTTGAACCTTGTCGGTTTTGTAGGTGGTGTCGGAATGGTGAGCTGCAATAATACCAGCAACATGCGTTCCGTGGTTGCCAGTCACCTGGTTACCACCGCGCCTAGCTGCAAAGTTATAGCCGGCATAATCGTCAACCAAACCATTGCCATCATCATCAACACCATTGTTGGGAATCTCTTGATCGTTATAAAAAATCACTGGCTGCAATTGGGGATGTGTGACATCCACACCATCATCAATAACAGCTATGACCACATCGTTTCCATAAAGCCCCTGTTTCCATGCCACATCGGCTTCAATATTTTGAAGCCCCCAGTTGTCTATGTTGTTAGAAAGTCTACTTAGTCCACGGATGGGTTTGGGCTGAATTCTATATTCCGGTTCAATAAACTTAACGTCTTCAATATTTTTTTTAATTTGTTCTAAAGCCGCATCATCATTTTCGGCGTTAATTTTTGTGACCTTGCCGTTTTTCCAAAGCACATTGTATTCATTAGTAACAACATTAGGATAGCAATTTGGATCCGGTTCTCTAAATTTTTGTTGAGCTTGAGTGGTAACGTTGTCGTCTTTTCCGCAGGCCGCTAAAACAAAAATCATTAAAAGACACAAAAACACATTTTTCATAGAACATCCTGTTCTTCAAAGCCGTCATTGGCCATCTCAGCAAGAGCCTTTTTTTAAAGTGTGATTTTGAATTTTAAATTAGGAGCTCGAGGCGAGTTCGGGCGCAGCGCGAAAGCGCGAGTACCGCAGTGTCTGAGCCCGAGAGTTCCTAATTTAAAATTCAAAATCACACTTTAAAAAAGGCGCAACACCTACTTATAGAGTCTCATTGAGGGTTGGAATTGGTTAGTCTAGAACAGAAAAATTATTCTTTAGCAGAGGGTTTTTTGAACAATGGTTCACACCAAGTGACACTTCCGTCACAGTTCAGATACTTTTCAATGGTGCCATTGGGACAAAAGTCTGAGGTTTTAATTGGGTAATTATTTTTTTTGGCTTTTTCAATAGAACGACGACAGCAGTCGTTTTTACACTCTTTAATGCTGGTTTGAGCCCACAACAGGGCTGGCGAAAAACAGAAAACAGCTATTAATTTTTTCATAGCCTATATTTTATCAACAAAGCTTAGTTTTTAAAAACAAGATGTCTCAATATGATTCGCTTTTAATTAAAAACCGGATATAGGTGCAGTAACAAGCACCTCAGAGCGTCTCTGCTCGTTTAATGGTTTGTAAAACCACATAGAGGCCGACTACGTCACAGTGGCTGGCTTGAAAAATTAAAGTGTGGTGATAAACTCAGTCAGTATTTCTGAAAAGTTTTTTTCAACTTTTTGAGCGACATCTTTTACATCATCATGACTTAAAGCCACATCGGAAATTCCTGCAGCCAAGTTGGTAATACAGCTTAAACCCGCAAGTTTTAAACCCATATGTTTGGCAGCAATGGCTTCGAGCACAGTGCTCATGCCCACAGCACCGCCGCCTAAAGTTTTAAGCATTTGAATTTCTGCCGGGGTTTCATAGCTGGGGCCAAGTACGCCACAGTAAACACCTTCAAACACGTTTAAATTTTTTGTTTTAAAAATTTTATGCAAAGCTTGTCTTAACTCTTTGTTATAAGCTTCACTCATGTCTGGAAACCGAGGACCAAGTTCATCAAGATTTGGTCCAATTAAAGGGTTTTGTCCAGTGAGATTTAAATGGTCTTTAATAATCATAAAGTCACCAGCTTGCATCCCGTCAGCAATGCCGCCGGAGGCGTTGGTTAAAACAAGAGTATTAATACCTAAAAACTTTAGAACTCTTGTGGGGTGCACAACCTCTTGGGGAGTATGGCCTTCATAAAAGTGCACACGGCCTTTTAAGGCTGCGACCTTTTTGTTTCCAACTTTACCCAAAACAATTTGACCGGAGTGGCCCTCTACTGAAGGAGGAAAGAAGTGAGGAATGTCT
>JAKUPT010000039.1 GCA_022450595.1 Bdellovibrionales bacterium | reverse complement strand
TTATAGGCTTGTTTATCAGATTCGTTGATAAAAAAAGAATCAGGTGCTTTTAATTCAAAGCTATTTAGTTTTTCTTCAGTGATAGAGTTTCCAGCTTTTAAGTAGTGCACATATCGATTGCCTAATTGAATAAATATATCAAAGGGAATGGGCTTTGATGGATGAAGTGAAGTTAGTCTTATATGAAAGTATTTATTTTCAGAGCTCATAGTATTATTTAACCATAGCTTTTCTATCTCTCCAATGATAAACACATCTTTATGGCGATCGAATTTGACACACCCATTCAATACTTAAAAGGCGTTGGACCAAAGCTTGGTGATGTTTTTAGACGTCGAGGAATTGCCACTGTTGGTGACCTGATTCAAAACTATCCTAGGGCCTATCAAGACCAAAGGGTGGCTCAAAATATATCATCATTAAAAGTGGGTCAGTATGTAAGCCTTAAAGCTCAGGTAAAAAATGTTCGTGTTCTTAATATGGGACGTTCTCACAGAAAACTTTATGAAGTGAACCTTATGGACGCAACGGGCATTGTAAGATGTCTTTATTTTCGCTCACCATATCGTGGTTATTTTGAGCGTTTCCAAGCGTTTCAGCCAGTGCGAGTGACAGGTAAAGTGACTGATTACAAAGGTCGTGTGCAATTTCAACATCCTTTAATAGAACCAGTAGAGGAGCAGTCTGAAGAGATTAAAGATGATGTGCTTCCTATTTACACCGAGTCTGAAGGTGTTAAGCCGGGGAAGTTAAAGCAGCTCATTGCTCGTGGACTTGAGGCGATGGAGGAGCATAAAGCGTCTATAGAATATTTGCCGGACTGGATTTTAAAAAAATATTCTTTAATGCCTAAATATGAGTCGATCATAAAATTACATCGTCCAGATGCAGGACACATTGATGAATACATAGAGTTTAAATCTCCAGCTCATAGAAGATTTATTTTTGATGAGTTTTTTCAATTAGAGCTACAAATGATTTTAAAGAAAAAAAGAATTCAATCAGATCAAGCGCCAGAAATGGACAAGATTTATTTATCTGCTATTGATGAGTTTAAAAAACTAATTCCTTTTGAACTAACTGGAGATCAGCAAACCACTCTAGATGAAGTCACAGAAGACTTATGTAAGCCCTATCCCATGCACCGAATGGTACAAGGTGATGTGGGAAGTGGTAAAACCATGGTGGCTTTAATGGCTGCAAGTTTTGTGGCAAAAAATAAAAAACAATCAGCGCTTATGGTGCCAACAGAAATTTTATCAGAGCAACACTTTAAAAATGCCAAAGAGTGGTTTAATCAGTTGGGGCTTTCTGTTGAGTTGCTGACTGGCAGTATGAAGGCCGGACAAAAACAACAAGTCATTGATAAACTCCAAAGCGGTGAATGTGACTTAGTGGTGGGCACCCATGCTTTAATTCAAGAAGGTGTTGAGTTTAATAATTTAGGTCTTGTGATTGTGGATGAACAGCACCGTTTTGGTGTGGAGCAAAGAAAAAAACTAAAACAAAAAGGTTTAAGCCCACACTTTTTAGTAATGACAGCCACGCCCATTCCGAGAACATTGGCCATGACTGTATATGGAGATCTAGAAGTGTCTATTATTAAAGAGCTTCCAAAAGGTCGGCAGCCCATTGTGACCCGCGTGGTGTATGAGTCAAAAAAACCAAAAGTTTTAGGCTTTTTAAAAGAGCAAATTGAAAAGGGACGTCAGGCCTATGTGATTTATCCCTTGGTGGAAGACAGTGAAAAAATTGATTTAAAAAATGCCACCGATGAATTTGAAACTCTTAAAGGCATGTATCCTGAAATTAAATTTGGTTTGCTGCATGGAAAAATGAAGGCTGTAGAAAAAGAAGCTGTGATGGAGTTGTTTCGAAAGGGCGAGATTCAAGTCTTAGTTTCCACCACCGTTATTGAGGTGGGAGTGGACGTGCCCAACGCTAATATGATTGTGATTGAACATGCAGAAAGGTTCGGCTTAAGTCAGCTGCATCAATTAAGAGGGCGAGTGGGGCGAGGCCAGCACAAAAGTTATTGTGTGCTTATTTTAGGTTACGCCGTCAGTGAAGAGTCTTTTGAGCGTTCAAAAATTATGGAGCGCACTTCAGATGGCTTTAAGGTGGCTGAAGCTGATTTAGAGATAAGAGGCCCCGGGGAATTTATGGGGGCTCGGCAGTCAGGTTTAACTGGGTTTAAAATGGCCAATCTTGTGAGAGATATTGAAATTTTAAAACTTGCACGAAAAGTGGCCATTGAATTGGTAGAAAAAGACCCCAAACTAAGCCGCGCAGAACACGCATCCCTGCAAACAATGGTTGAAGCCAACCAAGAAAAAATCCTAGGCTAAGCCTCTATATTATGCCTGCGCAGCGTTATTTCTAATGAAAAATTTTTATATCACCCATAAAATCCCACCCAATCAGAGTGACGGACTCTCAGGTTATATTTAGCTATTTAATCTAACTTATTGTAATTACACGATAAAATTAAAAAACCATTAATGGGTCATTTTATCGCATATATCAAATTAGCAACTTTAGCCTTCAACCTAGCCTAAAGTGTGTAATTAGTTCTTACTTTTGTAAAAAGGTAATGATTCAATATTACACGTCCAAGGAGGGGAATATGACAAACAAACTACTAACCGCCTCAATTCTTTTGGCTTCGAGTCTCGCTTATGGGGGAACGACTCTTAAGTTTAAAGCCGTTGAGATTGATACAACTAATGTACAAGCAATTACAGATGTTCAATTATTTGGTCAGCAAATTTCTGAAACTCAATACTATGTAGTTCAGTTTAGAAATAAAGTGTCCGAGGCTGAACACTCACTGTTAAAAGCTTACAACTTAAAGTCACTAAGATACATTCCTGAAGATGCCGTCCTAGTAAATATCAAAGATGATTCTTTACTGGCAAACCTTCAAGGCTCTGGTTTAGTTCAAGCCGTTGTACCTTATATATATAACTTTAAAATGAGCCCTGATTTTGGTGCTCCAAGCAACTTTATTGCTGATAAGCAATTTACAGCTCAGGTAAGTGCTTTTTCAAAAGTAAATATCCAGCCTTTACTTAATAAAGTACAGGGATTAAAGGTTTTAGACTTTTCTGGTAACGCTGCTGTTGTTCAGGCCAGCTATGCCACACTTGTTGAGCTTGCAAAGCAAGATGGCATTGAGTGGTTAGAGCCTTATATGGAAGTTCAATCTTTTGAATTTCAACTTCAATCAGCTGAACCTATGAACACTCCAGCTTTAACAGGATATGAGAGTGGAACAAAAGTGATGAACTTTGAATCTGCTTGGGATCGTAACTTTGATGGTTACGGACAAACCGTGGCCATGGCCGATACAGGTCTTGATACTGGTAACAACAAATCACTGTCTTCAGACATTGGTAACCTTGTAACTGGTAAAGGCTTTGGATTGTTCAGTCCAGGTTGGGGAGACCCTCAAGGACACGGAACACACGTGGCTGGCTCTGTTGTTGGTAACGGTGCAGCTTCTGGTGGGGCCATTCAAGGTGGTGCTTACGCTGCAGGATTTGTGGCTCAAGGTATGTGGTCGAAGTTATTTAATAACTTAACTGTTCCATCGCAACTTTCTACTTTATTTGATCACGCCTACAGCAATGGGGCTAGAATTCACACTAACTCTTGGGGTGCTCCTGCAAACCTAGGTGTTTATGATTCAAGATCAGCGCAAGTGGATGAGTTCATTTGGAACAACCCAGATATGTTAGTGCTTTTTGCTGCTGGTAACAGTGGTCAAGATATAGACCAAGATGGTCGTATTGACGAAGGCAGTGTTTCAAGCCCAGGTACGGCGAAAAACATAGTTACCGTTGGTGCCAGTGAAAACTATCTATTAGCTGGTGGAATTCAAAGACCTCTAGCTGAATTAAGAGACGGTCAAAAAAAGTGGGGAGCTGAGCCTATTGCTTCTGACACGCTTTCTAACAATGCTGATGGAATCGCCGCATTTAGTTCAAGAGGACCTACAAGAGATCAGCGTTTAAAGCCTGAAGTTGTGGCTCCTGGTACTAACATTGTAAGCCTTTGCTCTAAGCACGAAGGAGCCGGTGAGTTATGGGGTAAGATGGATGACAATTACTGCTACTCAGGTGGTACATCTATGTCAACTCCACTTGTAGCTGGTGCAGCCGCAGTTGTTCGTCAGTATGTTGAAGAAGACTTAAACATCAGAAACCCATTGGCGTCTCTTGTTAAAGCCATTCTTATGAGTTCTGCTGATGATTTATATCCTGGTCAATTTGGTGAGAGATCTTCAGGGCAAGAGCTTCTTAACCCAGGACCTAACAACCATCAAGGTTACGGCCGTGTGAATATGGAAAGAGCCACGAATCGTGCTGAATATTTCTTGATCGAAAGCGGCGACATGAGACCTGGTGATGTTTACGAAAAAGTGATTCCATTAATGGATTACACAGGACCCGTAAAAGTGACTATGGTGTATGCAGATGCTCCAGGGACACCTTCTGCTCAAACAACTCTAGTGAACGATTTAGACCTAGAAGTTGAAAGTGGCGGAACTGTTGTTGGAAAATCAGATCGCATTAATAACCATGAGCAAGTTGTGATCAACAACGCCGAGGGCATGATCACGGTAAGAGTGAAAGCTGAAAGTCTTCCGCAGCTTCGAAACAATGATAAAGTAACTTTTTCATTAGTTGTGAACAGATAAAAAAGCCAAATACTTTCAAATCTTTAAAAAAACCAGAAGCCCTGTGCTTCTGGTTTCTTTTTTGCAATATTTACCCATAGCAATATTAAATTCATTTTCTTTGATTATATGTGTCAAAAATGGTATAAGAGTGACGAAAAATGGCTCTTGTAGGCTGTTTTTATTTGGAGGTAATAGATGGCAGAGTTTAAAACTGGAGATCACGTTGTTTATCCAGGACACGGCGTAGGGGTGATTACCGCCGTTGAGGTGAAAGAAATTATGGGATGTAAGCAAGAATTTTATTCCATAGAAATCACTGAGTCCTCACAGAAAAAAATTATGATCCCCAAAGACAATGCCCATGCTAATGGATTACGTCATATTATATCACTGGATGACTCGCAAAGAGTTTTAGAGATTCTTCAACAAAAAGACATTAAAATTGATAAGCAAACTTGGAACAGACAGCACCGTGAATATATGGACAAGATCAAAACGGGCTCTGTTTATGAAATCGCTGAAGTTTTAAGAGACCTTTATCTATTAAAGGTTGATAAAGACCTTAGCTTTAGCCAAAAAAATATCTTAGGAAAAGCTCGTAAGCTTTTATTAAGAGAGCTTCTTTTAGCTATGAAAAAAGAAGAGCTAAATCAAGGCGAAGTGGGTGAAATTCTTGGCTTTGAGGAAAGAGAAGCCAACTAAGAATTAAATTTTATATTAAAACTAAAAAAAGCTAGCTATTTTCAGGCTAGCTTTTTTTGTTTATTGACCTTTAACCGGCTTTCCATCAGTAATATACAAAACCCAAAGAAAAGGAACATTTCATGTCTTCAAAGATTCGTGTGCGATTTGCTCCCAGCCCCACTGGATACCTGCATGTTGGAGGTGCCAGGACAGCTTTATATGACTATTTATACGCCAAGCGTTTTGGTGGAGAGTTTATACTAAGAGTGGAAGACACCGATCAAGAACGAAGCACTGAAGAGTCCATGAAAATGCAACTTCAAGACTTAAAATGGTTAGGTCTTAACTGGGATGAAGGCGTGATTATTAAAGATTCAGACGCAGACCCTGCCATGTTGACTGACTCAGAGTTTTCAGAAATAGGAGAATATGGTCCCTATAGGCAGTCACAACGATTAGAAATTTATAAAAAATATGCAGATCAATTGTTAGAATCCGGCCGTGCCTACTACTGTTTTTTAACAGACGAAGAAATTGATGCCCAAAGAGAGCAGGCTCGACGTGAAAATCGTCCTCCTCAAGTGAACAGTCCTTATAAAAATATGTCTATTGACGAGGCAAAAGCCAAACTCGCCGCTGGAGAAAAAGCAGTGGTAAGATTTAAAACTGAAGGCCTCAAAAAAGACTATATTATTGAAGACCTCATTCGCGGCGAAGTGAAGTTCCCATCCGACATGGTGGGTGATTTTGTTTTACTCAGATCTAATGGGATGCCTGTTTATAACTTTTGCTGTGCTATTGATGATGCTCTAATGAAAATGACCCACGTACTAAGAGCAGAAGAACACCTAAGCAATACTTTAAGACAAATGATGATCTATGAAGCCCTTGGGTTTGATTTGCCAAAGTTTGGTCATTTATCAATTATCTTAGGCCCCGACAAACAAAAGCTTTCTAAGCGTCATGGAGCAACAAGTTGCAATGAGTACCGTGAGAAAGGCTATTTGCCCGAGGCGATTTTAAATTACATAGCCATGCTGGGTTGGAGTCACCCAGAGGGCAAAGAGATCCTTTCAAAGCAAGAGCTCATTGATAACTTTTCACTAGAGCGCGTAAACCCTGCCAGTGCTGTGTTTGATGAGGTGAAGCTGAAGTGGGTGAACGCCTCTCATTTAAGAGCTTTAGATCATAAAACACTATGGAGCCTTACCGAGCCCTTTTTAAAACAAGAGGGATTAGAGCTACCAGAAGATCCTGAGTGGCAAGATCGCTCTTTAGAGGTTTTTAAAACCTCTATGGAGACTTTAAAAGACGCAGTGGATTTGTATAAGCCAATCTCATCTGCTCATTTTGAAATTTCTGAGGAGGCCAAGGACGCTCTTTCATGGGAGAGTACAAAAGCTGTTATTGAAGCCTGGAAACAGGGGGTCAGTGCTCAGCCCAACGAATTTATGAGCCAAGAAGACTTTGAAGCCTTGCAAAATCAGGTGAAAGACACGGCCGGTGTGAAGGGTAAGCATTTGTTTATGCCGATTCGAGTGGCTGTGATCGGAAAGCCTCATGGAGCTGAGCTTAAAATGCTCGTACCTTTAATGGCTAAATCTGAACTGTTGGCTCGAGCAGATAGAGTTCTGGCAAAGATTTAATTAATTGTTCGTGCCAGGTACTGTGTCTGATCTGTGGGTGATGGACAGGCCCGAGGTCTTTAGGTCATCAAAGCTATAATCTGGAATTAGCTCATAATATTGTTCAAATATTTTTGGTAAGGTAAAGATAGAGCCATCAGGATTTAGTTTTAATGACAGAGAGTAGCCTTCAGAAGATTGGCTCTCAGAAACATATGGACAGTAAAGGCCACGGCCCACTAAGCATTGATTGACTCGGCTTTGAGAAGTGTCTTCCCAATTTTGAGCTTTATAGTTGTAAACAATGACGGGGTAATAGCTGTACTGATCTGAATCTTTAAAAGAAAAACCAAACTGATCAAACTGAGCGTAAAGATTAGTTCCGGAGACAGTTACGAATGTAAAAATAAGAGCTAAAAAGCTTTTATTCATGACCAACCTCCTTATAAAAGGTGCCCCCCATATAACAGAGTAAAAAATGAGTTTCCAGTCTTGTAAGATAAAATATAAATTGTTCAAAACTTTAAGCCAAAATTGGAACCAAACATGAACAAGGTGTAAGATATAAGCTTAACCGATGGAGAGAAAATGGCCATAAAAATTCACAACACAATGAGTGGTAAGAAAGAAGACTTTATTCCTCTAGAGCCTGGTAAGGTGAAGATGTATGTCTGTGGTCCTACAGTCTACGACCTACTGCATGTGGGCAACTTTAGAGGCCCGGTTTTTTTTAACCTAGTTAGAAACTGGCTTGAAAAGTCAGACTACGAGGTCAACTACGTCTATAACTACACAGATGTTGACGACAAAATCTTGAATCGAGCTGCAGAAGAGGGCGTGAGTTCAAAAGAAATCTCTGAAAAGTACATTCAAGAGTTTGAAAAAGACTTTAAAACTCTTGGGTTAAGGCCTCACACTCACAATCCGAAGGTTACAGAACATATGGCGAATATCATTCGCTTTATTGAGGAGCTAGAGCAAAAAGAGCTGGCTTACAAAGCTGAAGACGGCGTTTATTTTGATGTTAAAAAGTTTAAAGACTACGGAAAGTTGAGCAATAAAAACATTGAAGACTTGCAGGCTGGATACCGTATTGAGCAGGACTTGAATAAAAAAAGCTCTGTGGATTTTGCCCTTTGGAAGTTTGCAAAGCCTGGTGAAGACGCCGCATGGGATTCTCCTTGGGGAAAAGGCCGCCCAGGATGGCACATTGAGTGCTCAACCATGAGCCGTGCGATTTTGGGGGATAGTATTGATATCCACGGTGGTGGATTGGACTTAGTTTTTCCTCACCATGAAAATGAGATTGCCCAAAGCGAGGGATGCTCAGGAAGTCAGTATGTGAAGTACTGGATGCATAATAATATGCTGAATTTTGGCGATCAAAAGATGTCTAAGTCATTAGGCAATATTAAATCCATGCACGACTTTAATAACGAGTATGATGCTGAAATTTATAAGTTCTTAATTTTATCAGCTCATTACAGAAGTGTACTGGATTTTACAGAAACACAGATCAACAGAACAATTCATTCACTGGCTAAATTTTATTCTGCACTGGCTTTGGCTAAAGACATAATGTCAAAAGGCATGGATCTCACACCTGTTCCTGATAGCTTTCAAGCAGCCCTTGAGCATGCTGAAGCCGGAATTCAAGAAGCACTAAATGATGACTTCAACACTCCTGAGGTGATGGCTCGTTTTTATGAAGTGTTAAAAGTCTTTAACCAGGCCTGCCGCAAGCCAGGAAAACCAACCTCTCAAATGGGTGCCATTGCTGAGAGCTTTTTAGCATGGATGAAAACTCAGGGAGAGCTAATGAGCCTTTTTCAACAAGAGCCAGAGGAGTACTTACTCAGCCTTGATAACCGCATTTTGCAGCAAAAAGGCCTTCAGCGAAAAGACATTGATGTCTTAGTGGAGCAAAGACTTAGAGCCCGTGCTGACAAAAACTTTGAACAGGCTGATCAAATTAGAGATCAGCTTAAAGAGATGGGTATACAGGTGCAAGACACCACTGAGGGGACCACTTGGGAGGTGGACAAATCCCTTTAACCTATGGTCATATAAATTATGAGTAAAAAACAGCATAAAGATTTTAAACTGGTCTCCGAGTTTAAGCCAGCAGGGGACCAACCAAAAGCCATTCATTCTCTTCTTGAAAACTATGAAGCGGGACTCAAGCACCAAACCTTACTTGGGGTGACTGGAAGTGGAAAGACCTTCACTGTTGCCAACGTTATTGAACAGCTCAATGTGCCGGCTTTAATCTTAGCGCCCAATAAAACTTTGGCCGCCCAGTTGTTTGCCGAGTACAAGGAGTTGTTTCCAGGTAATGCTGTTGAGTACTTTGTCAGTTACTACGATTATTATCAGCCAGAAGCCTTTATACCATCAACCAATACATTTATTGAAAAAGACTCAGCCATCAATGAGCAAATTGATCGCATGCGCCACTCGGCCACAAGATCTTTGTTTGAAAGAGATGATGTGATCATTGTCAGCAGTGTGAGTTGTATCTATGGTTTGGGGAGTCCTGAATCTTATCAAGACTTGGCCTTAGAGCTTTCTACTAATATGGAGCTTTCCCGCGATAAATTTTTAAGAGAACTTGTGCGTATTCAGTACAAGCGAAGTGATGTGGATTTTTACCGTGGAAGCTTTCGTGTGAGAGGCGATGTGGTAGAGGTATTTCCTCCTTATGAAGAGGAGAAAGTCATACGCATAGAATTTTTTGGTGACTTTATTGATCAAATCTCATGGCTGGACCCTATTCGGGGAGAAATTTTAGATGAGGTAGAGGCGGTCTCTATTTACCCCGGTAGTCACTATGTTTCTACTGAAGAAAAAACCAAAGAAGCTGTGGAAGCTATTCGCGATGAATTGAGAGAGCGTATTCAATACTATAAGTCTGAGATGATGCATTTAGAGGCTGAAAGAATTGAGCAGCGCACTCAGTACGACATTGAGTTAATGCTTGAGATGGGATTTTGTCCTGGCATTGAAAACTACTCTCGCCACTTTACGGGGCGTGGCACTGGTGAAGCGCCTCCAACTTTGATTGAGTACTTTCCTAAAAACTTTATCACCTTTATAGATGAGAGCCATGTCACTGTTCCGCAAATCGGGGGCATGTATCGCGGTGACAGAGCTCGTAAGATGACGCTTGTTGAGCACGGCTTTCGCCTGCCTTCGGCACTAGACAACAGGCCTTTAAATTTTCAAGAGTTTGAATCCTATATGAATAATGTGATGTACATCTCTGCCACACCAGGCCCCTATGAAATACAAAAAAGTGAGGGCATGATTGTGGAGCAAGTGATTCGTCCCACAGGACTGCTTGATCCTCAAATTGAAGTTCGAGACAGCAAACACCAAGTCGATGATCTGTTAGTTGAAATTAGAAAACGCGTAGAAGTAAAAGAGCGAGTGCTAGTGACCACTTTGACCAAAAAATTAGCCGAGGAACTCACAGATTATTTAGAGGGCTAAGGAATAAAAGTTAGATACTTACACAGTGATATTAAAACTGTTGAGCGCAGTGAGATTTTAAGAGATTTAAGACTGGGTGTTTTTGATGTGTTGATCGGTATTAACTTATTACGAGAGGGCCTAGATTTACCTGAAGTGAGTTTAGTAGCTATTACCGAGGCTGACAAAGAAGGCTTTTTACGCTCCGAGCGCTCTTTGATTCAAACCATTGGACGGGCGGCTCGAAATGCTAACGGTCGTGTGATTTTATACGCTCAAAAGGTCACCGAATCTATGAGAAAAGCCATGGAGGAGACGGATCGTCGTCGCGCCATTCAAAAAGCTTATAATGAAGAGCATGGTATTACCCCTCAAACAGTGAAAAGAAGAGTTTCAGGGCTGACAGAATACTATGACTTTGATGTTTTAGCTGAAGAGCCAGAAGTGGGCGACATCATTAAAGAGTACAAAAAAGATGAGTCAGCCATTCAGAAAAAAATCAAAGATCTTAAAAAGCAGATGAAAAAGCACTCTGATAAGCTTGAGTTTGAAGACGCAGCTTTAGTCAGAGACGAGATTAAAAGACTGCAGATGTTAGAACTGTCCTTAACAGACTAAATATGAGAGTATTAAACCCATGTCTGCCCAACGAAAGCAAGAGCTGAAAGATTTAGTTAAAAACTTTCCTGAAACCCCCGGTGTTTACATCATGAAGTCTGAAACCGGGAAGGTGATCTATGTTGGAAAAGCAAAAAATCTAAAAAACAGAGTGCGTTCATACTTTTCTGAAGCCAAAGACGTGAGTGTTAAAACAAAGTATTTAGTCTCACGGCTTTATGACATTGATTACCTGCTGACCAAAACAGAAGTGGAAGCCTTTTTAGTTGAAGCTTCTATGATTAAAAAACACAAGCCCCGTTACAACATTCGGCTTAAAGATGACAAGGCCTACCCTTATATTAAATGTTGGTATCAGCTAAAGTATCCTCGTTTTGAACTGGCAAGAAAAGTAAAACGCGATGGAGCGCTTTACTTTGGCCCCTACACCAGTGGCTTTTCAGTGAAAGAAACCATTTTGTTTTTAAATCGAAACTTTAAACTCAGAGACTGTTCTGATTCTGAATTTAAAAATCGTAAAACCCCATGTATGCAGTATCAAATTGGTCGTTGTAGTGCTCCTTGTGTGGATTACATTTCAAACAAAGATTACAAAAATGACATTGAAAATGCCTTGTCCTTTTTGAGAGGCAAAGACAAAGAAGTTTTAAAAGCTTTAAAAGACAAAATGAAGCAAGCGGCCACCAATGAGCGTTTTGAGGCGGCCGCCAAAATACGAGATAGTATTCACGCTTTAGAAAGAATTTGGGAAAAACAAGTGGTCGTCACCGACGGAAAAAGCGCTGATGACAAAGACTTTGTGGCCGTCCACGGCGATTATCAGGGCACCATGATTGAAACACTTCACATTCGTAATGGCCGTGTGACAGGCTCAAGACCTCATTTTGTGAACAAGCTCAATATTCATGACTCTGAGGAAGAGCCTAGAGATTGGCTCACTTCTTTTTTAAACCAATACTACATGGACAACTACATCCCAGAAGAATTATTTCTACCTATTGAACTGGGGCATGAAATCAAAGCTCTGCTTGTGGCGGTTCTTAAAGAGCGAAGTGGTAAAAAAATTAAAATCACCACACTATTAAATGGTCATAAAAACCCACTTATGGCCATGGCAGAAAAAAACGCTTTAAGTCACTTTAAATCTCAAATGGAAAAAACTCAGAATTACTTCACTGGCCTTGAAGAGATCAAAATGAAGTTAAGCTTACCAGAAACTCCAAGTCGTATTGAGTGTTATGACATCTCTCACTTTCAAGGAGAGGGGACTGTGGCCTCACAAGTGGTGTTTGAAGACGGAGAGCCTAGAAAAGATCAATACAGAAAGTACAAACTTAAAACCGTAGAAGGCCCCGACGATTACAAGTCCATGTATGAAGTGCTATCAAGGCGCTTTAAACATGACGAGTATGACGACCCACAATTAATTTTAATAGATGGTGGCAAAGGCCAATTAAGAGTGGCCGAAGCTGTACTAGAGGATTTAAACCGAAAAGACATCCCTGTGGCTTCCATTGCAAAAGCTAGAACCGAATCAAGCTTTACAAAGTCTGATGTGTCATCCACCCAAGAGCGATTTTTTATTCCTGGCCGCCAAAACCCAATCACTTTTAGAACCAACGCGCAGGCTTTTAAAATACTCACTCAACTTAGAGACGAAGCCCACCGCTTTGCCATCACTTATCACCGAAAGCTCAGAGACAAACGCATCATTTCATCACAACTCGACGACATCCCGGGTCTCGGCGAAAAGCGCATCAAAAAACTCATGGACAAATTCAAGTCCGTAGAGGCCATCCGTCTTGCTAACGTCGACGATATCTCCAAACTGCCAACCTTCAACCAAACCCTCGCCCAACAAATCCTCGACGCTCTAAAGAAATAATAGGTACCAAGTTACTTTGTGGGCCACGCTGCATAAGATGAGATGACAGCTTAGTTATATTCTTTATAAAATGTCTTGTTTAATTTTACTAAAAGATACAAATAGGAGCGAGAATGCATATTGATTTTGATCCGAACTCACCAATATTAGAAAATATAGAATTTGATGACTTTCTAAAGGTTGATATACGAATTGGTGAGATCATTGATGTGCAAGATTTTCCTGAAGCCAGAAAGCCAAGTTATAAGTTGATAATTGATTTTGGTTCAGGGGTTGGAATTAAAAAATCTAGTGCTCAAATTTCACATCACTATTCCAAGCAAACTTTAATGGGGAAAAAGGTTCTTGCTGTGGTTAATTTTCCTCCGCGACAAATAGGAAAGTTTATGTCAGAAGTGCTTGTGATGGGGGTTTCAGATAAAAACAACAATATAGTTTTATTTAATCTTGATAAAGATGTGCCCAATGGCGCTAGACTCCATTAATTAGAGGCAAAAAGTTACTCAAAGACTTTTATTTTATATGCGGTGTGGCCCAAAAAGGAACTTGGTACCTTATTGATACTTTAATAGCAGTGATATTAAATCTAAGAGCTGTTTATTCTTAACTAATTCTTTCACAAAACTTATGAAAATCAGAAACCAGGGACTCAAGTCTACTAAACTGATCTTTATCTTTTAGTTCACCATCAGAGTTAAAAGCCTCATTTGCTTTTGAAAGAGTAAATGTTTCCGGGTAGACAAAAGAGTTAAGAGCTTCAAATGTGATCTTTGCGTGAGCAATGCCTCGCATAGCACCTAATCTTCCTGGCGAGGCTCCGGTCATCAGAATTGGCAACTTGTTAAAGGGAATGGGGCGATGTCTAGAGATCCAATCAATGGTGTTTTTTAGTGGGCTTGAAATGGAGCCATTGTATTCAGGGCTTGAGATAATTAAAGCGTCAGCGGCTATAACTTTTTGAGTTATATTATTCACTTTATCAGGCATGCCATTGTCTTCGATGTCTTGATTGTAAAGGGGCAAATCAATATCATTGGAATCAATAACCTCAATCTCACCAAGTTTTTGGTCATTAATAATTTTCTCAATAACAGAAAGCAGCTTTCTATTTAATGACTCTTTTCTTAAACTTCCAACAATCAAAGCGTATTTCATAAATCTCCTAATATTTATTTTTTAAAGCTTAACAATTGGATGCTGAAAAATTAACTTGTTTCGTTTTTCATTAGATGCGGTGTGGCCCAGCTAGTATCTTGGTTACTAAAGGGATAATGCCGTGCAAAACTTGTAGCTAAAGTTCAAAAAGTCTTTAACATAATGTTTATGAAAAAACTGCTGCTGATCTTTTTTTTCACTATTGTTTGTTAACTCACTTTTTGCCAGTGATCATGATCAGCATGAAGTCGACTGCAATGGAGGTGAGAGCTCTTCAGTTCATTGTGTGCAGCATATTTTAGAGCCTATGGATCATCACGATCATAAATCAGACTCAAATGAGCACAGCCATGATTGCCACTGTCATCATAGCCGTACAGCCTGTCATCAGGTGATCACCCTGGTTGAAAACTACGAGTTGAATATTGAAAACAAAAGTTTAATCAAGTTTATACAAAAGCAAAGTCTTATCCATCCCAGTCCCTACATTGAGGGGTTGTTCCGGCCTCCGCGGGTTTAAAGTTTATATTTATCTAAAACTTTAAACTATAGGAGCATCTGTTTTGTTAAATACTATTATAAGTTTGGCCCTTCGCCAAAGACTACTCGTTGTAGCTGTAACCGCTTTGATTGTTGTTTATGGTGGTTTGGCTTTAAACAATCTACCCATTGATGTTTTTCCGGACATCACAAAGCCCACAGTGACAATTATGACTGAGGCTCATGGAATGGCGCCTGAAGAGGTTGAAAACCAAGTCACTTGGCCCATTGAAAGCTACTTAAGCGGTTTACCGGGGCTTGATCGAGTTCGATCACAATCAGGTATTGGTTTATCGGCTATTTATGTGGAGTTTGAGTGGGGGACGGACATCTATAGAAACCGCCAGTTGGTTCAAGAAAAACTAAACCTCGCTATGCAAACCCTACCGGAGCACATCACGCCAATCATGGGACCTGTAGGTTCATTAATGGGGCAGATTCAACAGATTGCAGTCACAAGTGACAAGCTAAGTCCTATGGAGTTAAGAGATTTGGCCGAGTGGGTGATTCGCCCAAGGCTAATGACGGTACCTGGGGTGTCACAAGTGATTTCACTGGGTGGGGGCTTGAAGCAGTATCAAATCTTGGTGTCAGCAGATAAGCTCAATCAGTATCAGCTCTCACTTGATAAAGTGGACAAAGTTCTCTCAGACATCAGTCAAAATACCACGGGTGGTTTTTTAGAAAAAGGAAAACAACAGTACCTAGTGCGTAACATTGGTGTGGTGAATACCGTTGAGGACATTGAAGACACTTTTGTGGGAATGCACTTTGGAAATCCTGTGCTGATCAAAGACATTGCAAAGGTTGTAATTGCGCCAAAGCTTAAAAGAGGGGACGCAAGCTTTAATGGCAAACCCGCTGTGGTGATGACCGTACAAAAGCAGCCCAATGCCGACACCGTTGAAATTAGTAATAATATTGAAAAAGCCATTGAAGAATTAAGGCCCTCACTTCCAGAGTCCGTGGTTGTAAACCCCAATGTGTTTAAGCAGGCCAATTTTATTCAATCATCCATTGACGGAATTATTTCTAAACTACAGATGGGAACGGTTTTAGTCTTAATTGTTTTATTGATCTTTTTAGCCAATCTGAGGATGTCTTTAATCACCCTCACGGCCATTCCCATTTCTTTTTTAGTCACAGCCATTGTGTTCAAGCTTTTTGGCTTAAGTGTGAACACAATGACTTTAGGGGGATTGGCTATTGCTATTGGTGAGCTGGTGGATGACTCCATTGTGGATGTGGAGAATATATTTAGACGCTTGCGTGAAAATGCCAAGCTTGCAAACCCACTTCCAAGAATAAAAGTCATATACAATGCCTCCAGTGAAATCCGTAACTCAATTGTTCTTGCAACCGTTATAATTGCCCTGGTGTTTTTACCACTGTTTAACTTAACAGGACTTGAAGGCCAGCTATTTAAGCCCTTGGCAGTGTCTTATATAACAGCACTATTGGCCTCACTTTTAGTGTCGTTAACATTAACTCCAGTGTTGAGCTTTTATTTTTTAAACACCAAGAAAAAGCACGGCGACACTCGTTTTGTGACAGCTCTTAAAAACTTAGATTATAAAGTTTTAAACTGGGCTCTACCACGCGCGAACAAAGTACTCATCGGCGCCATGACCTTAGCACTGCTTTCAGCTTGTTTGATTCCCTTTATGGGCCGCGACTTCTTGCCAAAATTTAATGAAGGCACGGCGATGGTGGCCATTATTGCTCCATCAGGCATAAGCTTAAAAGAGTCCAACAAAATTGGAGCAAAAGCCGTGGATATTATGCTCTCAATTCCTGAAATAAAATCCGTCTCAAGACGAACAGGAAGAGCCGAGCGGGATGAGCATGCTATGGGTGTCAATATTAGTGAAATTGACATTGATTTTCACAACACCGGTCGTCCAAGAGAAGTGGTGTTAAATGAAATGCGTGACAAGCTTAAAAACAATATTGAAAACATTGGTGTGAATGTGGGGCAGCCCATATCGCACTTAATTGATCATATGCTCTCAGGTGTGAGTGCTGCGATGGCCATAAAAGTTTTTGGACCAGAGCTTCATGTGTTAAGGCAAAAAGCTCTAGAAATTGAATCCAGTATTAAAGACGTAAAAGGGCTTGTGGACTTAAGAGTTGAAGACCAAACTTTAGTTCCTCAAGTGAAAAATTACATTTACCGGCAAGATGCGGCCAAGTATGGGTTAAGCTCCGGGGAGGCCACTCAGCTATTAGATATGGCTTTTAACGGTGAAACAGTGGACCATGTGATCGATGGCAATAAAATGCATGAGGTGTTTTTCAGATTTGATGAGTCTTCAAGATCCACAAAAGAACAAATGAAAGACACTGTTTTAAAAATCATGCCTGATGGCAAAAAAGTTCAACTCAAAGACATAGCTGATGTTTATGAAACTTCTGGGCCTAATCAAATTTACAGAGAAAACAATCAACGTCGAATCATTGTCAGTGCCAATGTGTCAGGCCGTGATTTAGCCGGTGTGCTTGAAGACATACAATCTAAAATTTCAAACAATGTTGATATCCCTCAAGGCTACTTTGTCACTTATGGAGGCCAGTTTGAAAACCAACAGCGTGCCAGTCGCAAAATGTTTTGGTTTTCATTAATATCATTGCTTGCAATAGCTTTGGTTTTATTTAGCCACTTTAAATCAAAAACCATTATGCTTCAGATTATGGCTACAATCCCACTAGCTTTTATTGGAGGTATTGTGTTTTTATTTTTAACTGAAAGGACCATCACTGTGGCAAGCCTTGTTGGTTTTATCACACTTTGTGGGGTGGCCTCTCGTAATTCCATTATGATGATCTCCCATTACTTACATCTAATGAAGTATGAGGGAGAGAGCTTTACCAAGTCGATGATTATCAGAGGCTCTCAAGAAAGACTCGTGCCTGTGATGATGACAGCTCTTGTTGCAGGATTGGCCTTGATGCCTTTGGTGTTTGCCAAAGGAGAGCCGGGAAGTGAGATCTTACACCCTGTTGCTATTGTCATTGTGGGCGGCCTGTTTAGCTCTACGATTATGGACATTATTGTGACACCAACTTTATTTTTCCGATTTGGAAAAAAATCAGCTGAAAATTATATTAATAAAAAAGGAGAGAGTTTATGAAAATACTATTAGCGATATTGTTTTGTGCAAGCCTAGCTTTTGCTCATGAGTGGCACTATCACGATAAGCCCGCCCAGATAAAAGCACCCAAAGGTGGACTGATTAAAACTTTAGAAGAAACCCATGTTGAGGTTTTAGAAGATAACGGACAAGTTTATGTGTATTTGTACGATAAAACTTTAAAGCCTAAAAGCGTTAAAGGTTTTAAGCTTACCGCTAAAACAAAGCTTCCAAGAGCTGATAAAGAACAGAGTTTAGAGCTTAAAGCACAGGAAAAAAGTTATAAGGCCAATTTTAAGTCAAAGGCTCACAGATACACTTTAATATTAACAATTTTTGACCCAGCAACAGGTCATACAGACACTTTAAATTATATTATTGAACCAAAAAGGTAGTAACATATGTGGTTTGCATTTTTATTTAGTCTCACCCTTCACACTCAACCGATTTTGTCTTTTGAAGATGTAAATGCCTTGTTGAAAAAAACAACGACCAGTACAAGGTCGAAAAGTTAAAACAGCAGGCTTTTGAATTAGAAGACTTTAGTGTTTTAAGAAGCTTTATTCCTCAAATCAGTGCTTACAAAGAGTTTAACAGCACTCAAGAGGGCGAAGAGTTTTTTGTAAAACACCCAAATATGAGAGCGCAAGCAAAGTTCAACCTTTACAATCAAGGCAAAGATTACTTACAAACGCAAATCACAAAAACCAATCTAGACAATCAAAACATCGCGGTTAATTTATCATTAAGGGAGCAAACAAAGCTTGCCGGAATTCTTTATTGGAATTTGGTTTTTTATAAAGAAATGAACTCCTTGCACAACACAATGATTAAAATCAATGCACAAAACAAGCGTTCTGCCAAAAGACGAATAGATAGCGGTTTAGCCACAGAATCAGATCGTTTAGAGTTTGATATGACTCAAATCGAGTTAAAGCATCACCTAAAAGAGATTAATTATAAGCTTAAAATTTTAAAACAAAAATTGGCTTTAATTCTTGGAACTGATAACTTTAAAGTACCTGAAAAGTTAATTCATACTCATAAAATTGACAGCCTTATTAGTAACAACAAGCCCGCACCAGAGTATATTGAGCCTCTTAAAAATAAGTTTGAACTGTTTAAAGTTAAAGACAGACTGGCAAAGCTTTATTGGACTCCAAAAGTAGACTTCAATGTTGAATACGAAAAGTATGATAAAACCATCGAAATACCAAGCTTAAACATTACAGACAGTTTAGAATCAGAGGTTGTTTTGAGCCTGTCTCTCACTTTTGACCTTGATGGCGCCTCCCGTGCTTTAAAAAGATCTAAAGCCCTAGCTTTTAAAGCTCAAGCCTCCGAGATGGATTATAATTACAAAAAGAAACAACAACAAATCGAACTCAACAGCCAAGCTGAAAAACTAAAGCTTATGCATCACTTAGTTCACGAGGTAGAAGAAGAGATTGAGCTTGCAAAAGCTTATTATGACTTAACTAAAAAAGAATACTCAAGAGGTGCTAAAAACTCACCGGATATGCTCGGTGCTGCCAATAAATTGTATGATAAAAATAAAGAGCGTCTTAAACTTATTCGTGACTATCATGTTTTAAAAGCAGAATACTTAGCAATGATAAATTAAACTATTTAAAAGTACTTTAATTCTATAGAAACTTTTGAGTTTTTTTATAAAGAAAATCGAACATGTATAGTGAGTTTGTGTGAGCTCGATTAATAACTTGCTGTATTTCATTTAACTCATTTTAATTGATAATTAATCATCAAAATTGAATTTAACTAACAACAGGTAATTAAAAATCACTTGACTCTACATTAAAAGATAAAGATTATGATTTTGTGAAAAAAACTATTTTAATATACACAATATTTTCAATTCTCTTTACTGGCGTGCTAAGTAATGCCAGTGTTATAAATATTGCCACAAGTCTTCACCTGAATAAACAGCATAAACATGACCATAAGCACATTGAAAGTTCTGTTGAACATAAAATGGGCCATAGTGAAAGTGTTGGTTTTTTTAAGCAAACACATCAACATGCAAACTCAAGTGATAACACTCATGAAGAAGAGCATCATCATGAGCACACATATGTAAGTGCAGTTAATTTTTTGGCTTATCATAAAGACACTCCTAATATATTTATTGATTTTTTAGAGAATAGAACAAAGTTAAATTCTCCTATTAAAAACCTTATTTCTGATCCACATTTCAAGAGTTTGTTTCGACCTCCAATATCTTAACAAACAATCCATTTTTCTCGTTTACCTAAAAATTAAATAAAAGCTATTTGGAGTATATAATGATCGACTTCATTATTCGCCTATCATTAAAAAATAGACTGCTAGTTGTTTTAGCGGCGGTTGCCCTATGTTTATATGGAGCCTGGGTGGGTTCACAACTATCTATTGATGTTTTTCCTGACTTAAACAGGCCAAGGGTTACAATACTAACAGAATCTCATGGCCTTGCCCCAGAGGAAGTGGAAACACTTGTCACAATCCCTATTGAGTCAGTATTGAATGGAACTCCTAATGTTGTAGGTATTCGCTCTAGCAGTGGTGTTGGAATTTCAATTATTTATGTTGATTTTGAATGGGGTACAGATATCTACAGAAATCGACAACTTATTGCTGAAAGACTTCAGCTTGCACAATCAAATCTACCTGCAGACATACAGCCTGTAATGGGGCCAATATCCTCAATTATGGGAGAAATTCAATTTGTAGGACTTGTAAATAATAATAAAGATATCACTCCCCTAGAAGTAAGAACCATTGCTGACTGGGTTTTGCGCCCAAGGTTAATGAGCATATCAGGAGTGAGTCAGGTTGTTGTGATGGGTGGTGGAGTAAAGCAATACCAAATTTTACTTTCCACAGAAAAGCTTCAAAATAAAGGTATAAGCATTGAAGAGTTTCAGGATGCACTTGAGCATTTAAGCCTCAACACAACGGGTGGCTTTTTAAATAAAGATGATAAAGAGTTTTTGATTCGACCACTAGGTAGAGCCTCATCCATTGAAGATATTCAAGATACAGCCATTGGAGTACACTTAGGAAAACCGGTTTTATTAAAAGATGTTGCTGAGGTTCAAATTGGTGCAAAAGAGAAAAGGGGGGAAGCTAGTATAAATGCTGTGCCTTCTGTTGTCTTAACCATACAAAAACAACCTCAAGCTGACACTGTTAGCTTAACTAAAAAAATTGATGCTGCAATAGCTGACTTACAGCCTTCTTTGCCTGAAGGACTTATAATAGAAACTAATCTATTTAAACAATCACATTTTATTGAGACTTCTATTGCCAATGTCATCGAAGCTTTAAGAGATGGAACTATTATCGTCGCAATAATTCTATTTCTGTTCTTATTAAACCTAAGAACAACCTTTATCACCCTTACAGCCATACCTATGTCCTTTGTTATAACTTTTTTATTATTTAAATGGTTTGGACTTAGTATCAATACAATGACCCTTGGAGGTCTTGCTGTCGCTATTGGAGAACTTGTTGATGATGCTATTGTTGATGTAGAAAATGTTTTCAGAAGATTAAGAGAGAACTATAAGAAAGCTTCGCCAGTTCATCCTGTTAAAGTTGTATATAGAGCCTCAAAAGAAATCCGAAGCTCAATTGTGATTTCAACATTAATTGTTGTTGCTGTATTTATTCCTTTGTTTGCCTTAAGTGGACTCGAAGGTCGTTTGTTTACTCCAATGGGAGCTGCTTATATTATATCATTACTAGCTTCTTTATTTATCTCTCTAACCCTTACTCCGGTACTTTGCTACTTTCTTCTTCCCAATTCAAAAATCATAAAACATAAAGAAGAACCAATTATTGTTGATAAACTCAAAAAATGGTGCCTTCCACTCTTTGAATTAAGTATTAAATACTGGAAAAGTATTGTAGTAATCAGCTTAGTTCCTTTGGTAATATCTTTGTTTTTACTTTCAAAAATGGAAAGCAACTTTTTACCAGAATTTAATGAAGGAACGGCTACGATAGGAGTTGCAGCCTATCCAGGAATTTCTCTTCCAAAATCTAATGAGTTAGGCATTAAAGTAGAGAAAGCCATCATGTCTGTTCCAGAAGTAAAATCAACTGTTAGACGCACCGGTCGAGCTGAAATGGATGAGCATGCAGAGGGAGTCCACTGGAGTGAAATTGATGTTGATTTTAATCACCCTCTAAACAGACCAATAAAAGAAATTTTAAATGATATTCGGAGTAAAATTCTTGAAGTCGGTGATTTAGGTGTAAATTTAGGTCAACCAATAAGTCACCGTATTGATCATATGATGAGTGGTGTAAGAGCACAGATTGCACTTAAGATCTTTGGAAGTGATGCCGTTGAGTTACGCAGAATAGCCGTTCAAATAGAAAGTATTCTTACTGATATAGACGGCCTTGTCGACATACAAATTGAACCCTTAGTTAAAGTTCCTCAACTGGCTATACAAATTGATCGATACATGGCCTCCGAATATGGATTATCTCCTGGTCAAATATCACAAGACCTTGAAATCGGACTCAGAGGTGAGCCAGTAGGGAAATTTATAGAAAATCAAAAAATATTTGATATTTTTGCAAGACTGGATAATAGCTCAAGAACTAAAACTGAAAATATTAATGATATTATATTAAAAACTATGCCTTCTGGACAAAAAATTAAAGTCTCAGATGTAGCTGATGTTTACCCTACTGATGGTCCAAATATGATCAATCGCGAAAATATGCAAAGACGATTGATTGTATCAGCTAACTCACCAGAAAGAGCACTGACAGATGTTGCATCAGAAATTCAACGAAAAATTGATCAACTTGATGTTCCCGAAGGCTACTATGTTGAAATGGGTGGACAATTTAAGTCACAAGTAGAGGCTAATAATAAGATTTTATTTTTAGGACTTATAGCGATTGTGACTATTATGATTATTTTATTTTTGCAATTTAGATCCGTTTTATTGTCCTTGCTTGTTCTCTCAAATATTCCACTAGCACTAATAGGAAGTGTATTTGCTATTTGGATAACAGATTTAGACTTATCCTTAGCCACAACAGTTGCCTTTATTACATTGTGCGGAATAGCCAGCAGGAACGGGGTTTTAGTTATTAATCACTATATGGATTTACTAAGGAGTCATGAAAACAGTGAACTTAAAAAACTAGTTATTCAAGGTAGTCTAGATAGGCTTATCCCCGTCCTAATGACTGCCGGAACTGCAATTTTAGCCTTAACTCCACTTGCTTTAAGCAGAGGAGAACCTGGGAAAGAAATTTTATTCCCAGTGGCTGTGGTAATTATAGGTGGCTTAATTACTTCAACAATTTTAAATACATTTTTAGTTCCAGCTTTATTTTATAAGTTAGGTTCAGATTTTTTAGAAAAAATAATTAATAAAACCAAAAACAACCAAACAAACATAGAGGAGTAAACATGAAAAAATTAACTATTATTGGGCTACTGATGCTATCACAATTTGCATTTGCACATGATGAAGGGCATGGACCAAAACTTGGAGATCAACCTAAATTTGGCGGTAAAGTCGCAGCAGTTATTGACAAAAAGGAAATAAAAAAAGGAACCGATGCAGAAATGCTTTATAAAGCCGAACTCACTAAAAATAGTAGTAATGTTGTAAGAGTATATATGTATGATAAAAAAATGAGCCCCATTACTATTAAAGAATTCGGAAGTGCAACTGCTGAACTTCAATATAAAGACCGAAAAACAAGAAAATGGGTTTCTAAATCATTTAAGTTAGAAAAAAAGAACGGCTATTACGAAGGTAGTTTAAACACTAAACCAAGAAGACCATTTAATATCGATGCGACAATCAATAATAAAAACAAAAAACTATTTATGGCCTTTGACAATTTAAATTAAGGAAAGTTTTATGAATTTAAAATCATTTATATTCTCAATACTATCAGTTATTTTATGGACAGAGTACTCTCTGTCCAGCACTCTAAAAATAGAAGATATAGACACAATATTAAAGAAAAATAATCCAAAAATTAAAGCCTATGATCAACTTGTTGAAAGTAAAAAATATAAAGTTGGGCATATATACAGATCTTTCATACCAGACATAGACTTGTATGCAGGTTCAGAAAAATTTGACTCAACCCCATTAGGAAAAGTGGAATCTAAATTTTATGGAGTGAATGCAAGCTTAAATGTCTTTAATGGTTTTACTGATTATTGGAAAGATAAAAAAAATAAATTTGAATTCAAAGAGCAAAAAATTAAAAAAATAATAAATACTAATCAATTAATTTATTATGCAAAATTAAATTATTTAAAAATTGTTAGAGATAAAAATATTGAAAATTTTATAGATGAAAGTATTCAAAGATTAAACTTTTTAAATTCAAAAGTTGTACAAAAAGTTTCAGCGGGTGTTATAGCCAAGTCCGATATCACTTCTATTCGACTATTTAAAGCTTCACTTAATGATGATATTGAACGTTTATCTAGACAATCAATAGTTAATTATAATAATTTAATTACAACTTTAAATATTGAAGATAAAAATATTAATGAATTAGACTATAAAAGTTTGAGCGTTAACAAAAAAACGAACTTTACTTTAGAAAGTAATGAAAATATTGAAGTCCGTCATATCAAGTTGAAATCTCAGAGCATAATGGCCGAAGCAAAATCAAACTCTTTATACCCACTTCCTTCTATAGATATCTTTGCAAATTATGAACAAGTCCCTTATTCTGAAAGAGAATATAAAGTCAAATCAGATAGACAAGAATTAAGAGTTGGCATACAAGCTAAATGGAGCTTAAGTAAATTAAGTAATAACTATATCGAAGTTAAAAGCTTAAAAGCTAAACATAGAGCTTTAGAAAATTTCGCAAATTACAAGGAAATTGAACTTAACAATACTATTTCCAACTTAAACTTTGAACAAAAACAAATTATAAAAGCAATTAATTCTTTATCTAAAGAAATAAAGAAAAGTAAAACATATAATCAACAGGTGAATAATGAATACCTAAGGGGGGTGAAATCCACTTCTGACTTAACCTCTGCATATCAAAGTCTTTTAGATTTAAAGATTAGACAAATAAATTTACAATATAAATTTCATGTAACTAATATTGAGATTCAAAAAATGAAAGGTCGAATGTAATATGTTACAATACTTAGTAAAAGTCTTAGTAACAGCAGTACTTGTTGTATTGATATCTGAAGCTGCTAAAAAATCAACTTTACTTGGATCTATCACAGCCTCTTTGCCACTAACATCCGTATTAGCTATAATATGGCTTTATTTTGACACTCAAAACATAAAAAATATAATAGCTTTATCTCAAAGTATTTTTTGGGTTGTAATCCCGTCATTAATATTTTTTTTAGTTTTACCATTGTTTTTAAAGTTTGGTTTTAGCTTTTGGTTGTCTCTTATTTCATCAGTTATGGTAACAGCTACTACATACTGGGGATATATTTATGTTCTATCTAAAATTGGAGTTAAAATTTAAAGATTAAGTTTTATTACATTAAATTATATAATTAATATGACTGTAAAATGATATAAATGTAATGCTCTCCTGAAAACGGACAGTCTAACAAGCTCGGTTAGTTTTTAAATATCATGAAACAGTAGCTAGTTAGGATCTATTATTTGCCATACTTAGAAAGCCCATTTTTGTGAGCTATAGCTGCCTACCTTGCCATATCTTTAACTTTAAAGTCATTTTATTTGTTTGTTTATTTTTAAAACTCTATGTTACAGGCGATAGACACAACGGAACCCAATATTTATATCTGTATTAGTGGATACATTGAATAAATCCAAAGAAAACACACCTGCCTCTGTGCCATTGCTCGATGCAGCACCACAAACAGCAGCGCCTCCAGAGCTAGATCTTGCAAAGTACTGACCAACTCCCTGACTGCTATTAAAGTTAGTATTGGCTGGCTGCCAACTTTGAACAAACATCTCATCTGTAGCTCCAATTAATCTATCCAAAACAGTTAACTCTCTCCACGCAGTCACTGGGCCACCATCCACTGAAGAATAGGCTTTATTGGCTGGTGTAACATTCCAATCTACCCATTCCCAAACATTTCCTGAAATATCCCAAACTTCTTCTCCATTACTTAAAACATGCATGGCTTTTAGATCACGTCCTGAACCACTGTCAGGATCACTCCCATCATAACTACTTACAGTGTTTAGGCCATTATTACCTTGAAGTAGTAAACCGTTACCTACCACACCACCTGACCAATTAGCATTTTGTGCTTCTATATTGCGAACTAAGGCCATCCATTCAGGATTAGATATAAGAGCATAATTTTTTTCACCACTAGCATTTAAAGAATTACAGGCATTTCTTGCAGGATCTTGACTAATACGACGCCAGGGAAGATTAGCCTCTTGAGAGACTGGTTTATAGGTTGTAATTGAGGCCCAGTCACCAGTTGTACAAGCACCCTCTCCGCATCCATCGGAATCAACTTTCCCGGCACCTATTATACAATTGGAATTGGTATCGTTCCAAGCTTTGGCCTCATACTTCATAACGCAAAAATTACTGTTAGCACCAACCACGGGATTGGCTGGTACAGGAGCATATTCTGTAGGGAAAATCGCGTATTCATAAGTAACATTGGCTGTCGAGCAGTTACTGGGATTTTCTCTATTGGTTTGGGCGTAAAAAGTATACCCCTTTTATTAGGTGTACTTGAACAAAGTAATACCAATAAAAATCCACAAGAGCCCACACAAGACAATTTGGAAAGGCGCATAGCTTTACTGAACAATACAATAGGTCCTGAAATAGAAATGAAATGCGGACGTTGTCATAATATTGGAACCAAATTTGAATTTGCTGCTTCGGCTTCAAATAGGTGGATTGTGCAAAACGATTCGAAAGCTACTATACAGACAATACTCTCAAAAAATTTGATCAATTTTGACTCTAGATTAGAAAGCTTACTCTATACAAAACCCAAAAATATCACTTCACACAGTGGAGGAGCTAAATTTGAAGGCGATAATACCTATTTAGAGCCTTTATTTATTCAATTTGTTGAAAATTTTTTAGTTATGTTTATGTAAATGATAGCTAAAGTACTGAGCAAACAATTAGTATATGGAATTGATTTAAGGCACCCTACTACTGTATAAAAATAACACAACAAAATTATCAAGAGATTATCTTCTATAATTATGATGGCAACTGAATCTCAGACAATACATACTTAAACAAAAGTATCCGACTGGGCTGGCGTGAACATTTTAACAATAATTAAATGCTAAAATAGGAATTGACTATATAAATAAGCTTTTATAGTGTTCTTTTATGGCAATTAAAAAATTAGCAATTTTACTTATTCTTATTAATTTTATTTTCAGCTTCTCTACTCAACTGAAAATCCCTTCATTTGAAAATTATAATGAAATCGGTACCATAAGTTCGATCACTACAACTATTAATTCATTAATATCTAGTGAATGTGAAGATTGTCATAATGATGGATGTCAAGACCACAGTTCCCATTGTCTACATCATTGCACTGGTTCACATTACTTTTTAGTAGTTAAACAGACAGTAAAAGTAAATCACAAAGCCGATAAAAATCATAAAAATACTTGGTATGTTAAGTCTCACTATAATGAACCTTATCTCGATCCAGCATTAAAACCACCACTCTTTTCTTAACTATAATTAATATAAACAGTAATCTTATTAAACAATTAATTATTGTTAGGAAATTTTATGGATATTTTAAAATTTTATACTATTTTATGGGTTTTCTGTACTATTTTAACAGAAAGTGCTTTTGCTGATTGTGACCTTAAATCACCAAATGACCTACTAGAGAGCCTAAAAGCTAATCATCCACAAATTACTGAAAACCAAGCATTTCTAAGTGAAACGAGCAAATGGATAGAAATTGCAAAACAAAGACCTAATCCAAATTTTGATGCTGTAGGAATGCAGGGAGAAGAGACAGATGGTGATGTAGAAAGAATTAGTCTATCAATTAAACATACATTTGAACTAGGTGGAAAAAGACCCTCTCGAATTAAATATGCCGATAGCAGGAGAAAGCAATTTCAATCTTCAATTCAAGAGTCAAATGAAGAGATTATAATTAATGCAATTATTAAAGCTTATAAGCTAAGGCACATTAAAGAGCTAATTCCAGTTTATGAAGAAGCTTATGATACTCTTAGCAAGATATTAAAAATTAAGTTAAAAAGAAAAACACTATCCCCCAATGAGCAGGTTGAAAAAGAAACTCTTGTACTTGCTACCAATGATTACAGATTAAAAGTATCAAAACTTCAATCTGAAAAAATCAAGTTAAGTAAGCACTTATCATTTTTTATAAATAAAAAATGTGAATTTAGTAAAAGTGTTCTTCCCCAAAAAGTAGATTTAAATAAAAAATTTAGTTTATCAAATACTCATAATAGTTATTCAAAGCTGCAGAAAGCAATTGCCAAACTTGAATCAGCAAAAATGAAGTTAAATTTGGAGAAATCAAATGCATACCCTGATTTAAAATTAGGCCCGGCTTTTGAGACTGAAAAAATCAATGGACGTAATTACCAATCCGTTGGTTTAAGCCTAAGCTTTGATTTACCAATTCTTAACTTTAATAATGGAAGAAAAAGTCAGGCTTTAGCACAAATTAGTACTGCGAAATTAAAACTAAAAAATGTAGAAAAAAAAGCTTCTGTTGATCTTGAGATTTGGATTGATAAGTATAACTCTCTAAGAGAGCGCTTAAAAAACATTTCAACTAAAGACGATCTTGAAAAAAAGCACTTAAAAATTAAAAAACTTTTTAAAAGAGGAATTATTTCAACAGCAATGGTTATTGAATCCCATAGACAATTAATTGAATTTGCTAAAACACGTTATGATTTTGAGCTCGATACCGCTGAAGCACTTTGGAATATCTATAAAATTAATGGAACATTATTTTCTGAAAAACTATAAGAGGACATTTATGAAAAGTATCAACTTTATAATTATATCATTATTTTTAATTTTTAATTTTGCTTTTGCAGAAAATGGTCAAGATAATTCTTCTCACCATGAAAACCATGAAAACCATGAAAACCATGAAAACCATGAAAACCATGAAAACCATGAAAACCATGAAAACCAT
>JAKUPT010000038.1 GCA_022450595.1 Bdellovibrionales bacterium | reverse complement strand
AGAAGGACCTAAGTCTACATCAAGGGACATTTTCGCTGGAGAATTAAGTAGGGACATAATCGTATCAAAACAACACAGTGGTATGAATTTTACTTAATCAAGCCCAGACTTATGCCGATATATCAATATATACCTGGAGCGTAATATGGGAACGTATGCGAAATTAAAATTACCTCTACTGGCATTATTATTTTTAAGTATAGGTTGCACTCAAAGTTTTGAGGGCCTAGGAAATAAAATCATCAAGCCCGTAGAAAATATCAAGCTTGAAACCAAGCCAGACGGCACGGGTTCGGAGCTTAGTTCCACACAAATTCTTTTAAATGACAGTCTTACATTTTACCCGATTAAAAGAGACGAAGACGGAAACTTTGTAGATAACATTTCAGTGTCTTGGGCTGTGGATGGGGGAATTGGCTCGTTAACAATTGACCCCTCAGGCAAGTTCGCCACCTTTTCAGGGAGTAATAAAGGAACCGCCACAGTAAAAATTTATATTGATGATGTTTTATACTCAACAACCTCTGTTGAAGTTGTAGCTACCCAGCTCGATCTTTCAAATTTGCAAATTACAAATGTCACCACCACAAGCTTTGACGTCTCTGTTGATTATACTGGTGACGATGAAGAGAACTCTGCAGTGAGTTTAAAGTACTGTAATGAAACCCAGAATCCCGGCTGTGATCCAGATGTCGGAACGGAAGTTGTCCTTAACAGAGAGGCAAGCTCATGGACAGGGTCATTAACTGGGCTGAATGTCGCTGAAACATATAATTTAACTATTTCAGCTGAAGACCCTGACGGAGTATTAGGTCTTCCTTTAACAGATCAACAAAGACTATTAGGAAATGCTATTTCAATTTCAAACTTAGCACTGTCAAATATTACGGCTTCCGGCTTTAATGTAAGTGTTGACTTTACCGGGGACTCAGAGGCCAATTCGGAACTTACAGTTTATTATTGTAATAGAACTTCAAGCTCTTCATGTGATCCCACAACTGGTGACTCACTGGTTATGACTAGAGGAGCGTCTTCTTTTACAGCTTCCATAACCGGATTGTCTGGACCTAATTACAATGCTGGAGACTTAGTCGCCGTTGAAGTTGTGGCGGATGATTTCGATGGAGTGAGTGGATCTCCATTAACAACGTCAGATAATCTTGCAGATTTAAGACTTTCAAACTTTGATGTCACAAACCAAGTTAAAGATGGCTTTTATGCCAAAGTCGATTTTGAAGAGGCTGTAGGAAGTAATGCCACAGTGACTTTGTATTACTGTAACGAAACGGACTCACCAGGCTGTGACCCCTTGGCAGGAACTTCTACTTCTATGACTAAAAATGGAAGTATATTCGAAGTGACGGTAACTGGACTCACTTCACCATATGATGAGGGTGATAGGGTTAATTCTGTTGCAGTTGGAACTGATCCAGAGGGTGTTCTTAATGAGGAGGTTTTGACGGAGAGTTTTATCTTAGCTGACATTATTATAGAGGATTTAGAAGTTGGATATATAACAAATGATAGTTTTACCATAGAGGTAGACAGAGGAAGCTATTCAGATAGCAACGGTAATGCTACAGCTTATGCATATTATTGTAATGAAACTTCAAATCCGGGTTGTGATCCTAAAACAGGAGTATCTTCTAGTAATATTTGTTATGAGTCCAATTGTTGGTACACCTATATATTTACTGGAGTTTCATCAAACGCCAACCCCGGTGACACTTTAAATATTTTATTTGAGCTTACTGACCCTGATGGAATTTACACTGTTGGTAGCGGGGGTGGTTCGCCAGCTCAGTTTTCAACAATAATTAAAATTCCTAATCCTAAGGATATCTACCGTTCAGTGGGGCCAGGGCAAACAGGTTATTTAGTGGATGGAGTGAACTCTTCTACTAATTTAACTATAAGCTCTGGATCAGCCAGCTTTTCACAAAACCTTTTAAATGAGGTGGGTGTTGGAGATGCTGTTTATTATGATTCTAATAATGATGGCACTATGGATGCTTTAGCTTTTATTCATTCTAGAACAGACAATCAAAACTACACAATAAGAGATAAAGATGGTGATATTCCTTTAGATGCGGTTTCTAATTCTGCATGGAGGCTATATAGAGCCTACGTGGCTGCTGCTGATGCTGAAAAAGGAGATGAAAACCCAGGAATTTTAGCCGATACAGATTTACCAACAGGGTTAATAAACTTTGATTCTTGGACAGATGGGCTTGATATTAGTGCTCAAACTGGGCTTGATTTGAACTGGTATATTGCTTTGTATGCAGGAACTCAAGCTGACACACAAAGGTTAGTCGTGGATGGTTGGGATAAAGATTTAGGTCAAGACTTTAAGTTTTTTGTGCCCAAAGACGCCAACCATGTTGGTGTGTCTCAAAGGCACAATGGTGTATGGGATGACAGCAAGTATAGACTCATTGTCACTGATGAGACTGCAATAATGATTTCCTGGATTCGAAGAGTAGATATAGCGGGGCTTCAAATTGAAATTACGGGATCAGCCAATAATAAGGCTGGAATTTATAATCGTAACAACCATAAATCTGTTATTAGTGAAAACATCATTAGATCAACATCAACTGGAACAGGTAATTACGGTGTGTTCATATATTCTTATGGTGGAGCTTCATCAGACAAAAACTATTTCCTTTATGATATGTCATTGAGTACTTATGTCAACAATATCATTTATGACTTTTCAACAACAAGCTCTTCTGGGTTAAGAGTTCAGTGGCAAGGTAGTAATGGTGATGGTGCTAGAATGTATAATAATACTTTATATAATAACTATTATGGTGTTTACAGTGAGTCCTATAGAAGCAGTGTCATTCGAAATAATATTGTGATGAGTAGTGTGCTTGTTGATTTCAATAGTTCTGCAAAATCAAGCTCTGTTCATACTACACAAAACAACATCTCTTCGGATGCATCAATATCAGATTACAATACTAGTGTCTCTTCAGGAAATGTGACGAATGCTGACCCCGCAGACGTATTTGTTGATCATTTAAGTTCTGATTTTAGATTGAAAGCAGCTTCCATAGCTATAGGGCAGGGCTATGACTTGAGTTCGACTATTTCTACAGATATACAAGGCGATGTTCGAACATTGCCTTTTGATATAGGGGCTGACGAGTTTTAATATAAATTGACTCTTTTAAAATAAGCATTAGAATTTCCAACATACTCATTAGGAGAAATTATATGCTTATATACTCTGTATTTGTAGCTATTGGTTTAATTTTATTAGTGCTCAGTGCTGACAAATTTGTCAGTGGATCAACAAGCGTAGCTAAACACTATGGGATGCCGCCACTTCTTATTGGTATGGTGATTGTCGGCTTTGGCACATCGGCTCCAGAAATGGTTGTGTCCGCTCTTGCAGCTCTTGAAGGCAGTCCCGGCATTGCGCTTGGTAATGCTTATGGTTCTAACATTACCAATATTGCTCTTATCTTAGGTGTAACAGCTCTTTATATGCCTATTGTTGTTCACTCAAAAGTTTTAAAAAAAGAGTTACCAATTTTAACAGCGGTCACTGTTTTAAGTACGGGATTATTACTAGATTTACAAATCAGTCGACTAGATGCTGTGATTCTTTTGTTTTTGTTTTTGGTTTTAACCATTTGGTCTATTAAGCAAGGGCTGAGTCAGCCTAAAGACAGCTTTGCAAAAGAAATCCAAATTGAGTTGGAGCTTGAAAGCACTTCAATAAAAAAATCATATTTATATTTAGTTGTTGGTCTTATCGTTCTTATTATTAGTTCTAGAATGCTGGTCTATGGAGCTGTTGGTATCGCTAACTTTTTTGGGGTTTCAGACATTATTATTGGTCTTACCGTAGTGGCAATTGGAACTTCCTTGCCAGAACTGGCTTCCTCTATTATTGCTGCTAAAAAGGGTGAGCCTGATATTGCTCTTGGAAACATCTTAGGTTCAAACCTTTTTAACACTTTAGCCGTTGTAGGTATAGCTGGGGTGATTCAGCCCCTCAGTCTTGATGTGGAAGTTTTAAAAAGGGATCTCTTAGTCATGATTTTACTCACCACTTCACTGTTTTTATTCGGCTATGGTTTTAAAAAGACGGGCCGAATCAACAGAGTAGAGGGGGGAGCTTTGCTTTTAAGCTTTATGATTTATTCGGCCTTTTTAATCAGTTCACAGATATAATAGATTCTTTCATCGTGTAGTTGCATTTTTAATGCTCTTTGTGTTCTGATATAAAAAGAGGATTTATTATGTCGGTGAATTCAGAAAAACAAAATTTAAATATTATTAACTTGGCCCACTGTAATGTTTTAGATTCAGACTCAGAATCCGTGCAAGTGGGTAAACTCTGGCAAAAGCAAACAGCTGTCTTAGTATTTTTAAGGCATTTTGGTTGTATTGCTTGTCGTGCCCACGCAGTACAAGTTTGTGAAAACCGTCAGTCTTTAGAGGGATCTGGTGGAAAAATCTTCTTTATTGGAAATGGACAGCCTTCTGCAATTGAGGGCTTTAAACAACAAACGGGAATTGCAGATATTCCCATATACACAGACCCAAGCCTTGAGTCGTTTTACTCAGCAGGCTTTCATAGAGGTTTTTTTAAGGCTCATAACTTTAAAGCCATTAAAAACGCAGTGGGTCTGATGAAAAAGGGGCACCGCCAAGGCTCTGTTACTAAAGAAAACGGCAACATCTCACAGTTAGGCGGTGTGCTTGTTGTCCGCCAAGATGGAAAAGTGCCCTATCACTATATTAGTGAAACACTTGGTGACATTCCTCCAGATGAAGAAATGGCGCAAGTGCCGTGGATTACGTCATGAAAAATCTAATGGCTCAGTCTGTTTGATAGCTCTTTTATAAGCTGGTCTTTCCTCAACTTGTTGAATAAATCGTTTAATGTTTTTAAATGAATCTATGTTTTTCTCCCGTGATAGAGCAGTTATAATCGGGAAACTCATTTGAATGTCGGCTGCTGTAAAATGATCTCCTGTTAACCACTTATGTTGATCTAAAATGGAATCAATATAGTTAAAGTGTGTTTTTGTTGTTGGAGTGATATAATTAGACCTTACCTGTTGATCTATAAGACTAAAAACGGGTTTTATAAAAAAAGGAATTTTAGAATTTATTTTACTAAATATTAATGACATCACTAAAACGGGCATTACAGATCCTTCTGCATAATGCATAAAAAACTTAAAGCTATTGTATGCAGAGCGGTCTTCTTTTTTAGGAATTAATTTTTCGCCACTGTAATTCTCCAAAATGTATTCAATAATAGCACCAGATTCTGCGTGGGCTCCATTTTCATCAGTAATGATTGGGGCTTTTCCTAACGGGTGGATATCTTTAAGCTCCTTTGGGGCCAGCATGCTTTTAGGATCTCTTTTGTACTTTTCAATTTTATAGTTTAAATTTAACTCTTCAAGTAGCCATACCACTCTTAAAGAGCGTGAATTTTCTAAATGATGAACTGTGATCATAATGGTCTCCAATTATTTTAAAAACACTTGATTGTAGCCGTTTTCAAACGAATTCAGCTATTTATTGAACAAGTTTTAATTATCAATTTAAACTTGTTCAACAAAAACTTTGGTATCGTTTGTTTGTACAAGATATTTTTACCATCTTTTTTATAAAGCAACAAACTTCTCGCGGTGACAATTGCTAACAAAAAGTTGAATTGAGATAGGGATGATAGCCTCAAGTTTTCAGTTTTTTTACAATCTCAGATAAGAGCACAACTCAGGTTAAAGCTTAAGTGTATTATAAGGAGATGTTTTAATACACTTAAGCTTTAATATCTGCCTATTTATAATCCAGCTTATAACCTTAACTCCCATACAGTTGTTAAACTGAGTTAAGTTTACAGGAGAAAATCTATGAAAACAAAAGTGGTCATAATAGGTGCAGGAACTGCCGGGCTTTCGGTTTTAAAAAATCTTCACCGCCGAAGAAAAGACTTACAGCTTACAATCATTGAACCCCAAGAGACGCACTATTACCAGCCGCTATGGACACTTGTAAGTGGAGGGATATTCCCCTTTTCTAAGAGCTCTCAGCCAATGTCTAAATATATTCCAAAATCAGTAGATTGGATTAAAGAATATGTTAGTGGGTTTGATCCTGAAAATAATAAAGTCTTACTTAAAAACGGTGAGGAGATTGCCTATGACTACCTAGTTGTAGCTCCAGGTATTCAAATAGACTGGGATAAAATTGAGGGTTTAAAGCAAACTTTGGGTAAGAATGGGGTGAGCTCAAACTATTCAAAAGATCATGTGCCATATTCTTGGCAAACTATGAACTCTTTTAAGGGAGGAAAAGCCTTATTTACCTTTCCAAGCACTCCAATTAAATGTGCTGGTGCCCCACAAAAAGTTATGTATTTAGCAGAAGAAACATTTAGACGTAATAATATTAGGCCTGAGAGCGAAGTAAAGTTTGTGTCGGCAGGGGGAGCTATTTTTGGTGTTCAAAAATATCGTGAAGCTCTTGAAAAACTCTTAGTGGAAAAAGACATTCATACACTTTTCAGTCATGATTTGGTCAAAATTGATGGTGAAAAGAAAATAGCCACATTTAAAAATACGACAACTGGTGCTCTGCATGAAGAGACTTTTGATATGATTCATGTGACGCCACCTATGTCAGCTCCAGATTTTATTAAAAACAGCAAGCTTGCCAACGAGGCTGGATGGGTTGATGTGAATAAACATAGCACTCAACATATGAAATATAAAAATATATTTTCAATTGGTGATGCTAGTGGTTTACCAAACTCCAAAACTGGTGCCGCAATTCGAAGACAAGGGCCTGTGATGATTTCTCAGCTTCTAGCTGAAATAGATGGTACAACTTCGGATTTAAAGTACAATGGCTATGCCTCTTGCCCTTTAGTCACAAGTCGCTCAAGTTGTATTCTCGCAGAGTTTGATTATGATGGAAATCCAGATGAAACATTTGTTTTTGATCAGGCAAAGCCGAGATTGTCGATGTTTTTATTAAAAAAATATATTATACCTTTTATGTACTGGAATGCGATGATGAGAGGATATTTTTAATGAGTCATTTTAATGAGTCTGCTTCTAGCTGGGATTCTCCAGAAAAAATAACTATGATGAAAAACCTTGCGCGTAAGGTTATAGATATTTATCCAGATATTTTTAGTAAAGATAAAAAATATGACATCATGGACTTTGGGGCTGGAACAGGGCTTTTTGGTTTAGAGTTTTTAGATTTTGCGAAAAGCCTGACTGCCGTAGATACTTCCGAGGCTATGCTTGACGAACTGAAGTCTAAAACCAAAGAGCGACAAGACGTTTTTACTTACAACATCGATTTAGAATCTACAAACCTCGATAAATCTTTTGATATTATCTTAAGCTCTATGGCCTTTCATCATTTACAGTCTCCTGAAAGTGTCATGCTAAAATTTAAAGCAATGTTAAATCCAAATGGTAAAATACTAATTATTGATCTTTGTAAAGAAGATGGGAGCTTTCATCCAGACAATGATAAAATGGGTGTTAAACATCATGGCTTTGCAGAACAAGAGGTTAAGAAGTGGGCCAGTCACACGAATATGAACCTCAATTATTCTATTATTAATGAGATTGAGAAAAATCATCAGATCTACCAGCAATTTTTGGCAGTGGTTGATAAAAACTAATAAAATCATATACTTAAATAATTTATATTGCAAAGCGTAAAAATGTGGTATAACAACCCTCTCAGGAGGGTTTTGTATGCTTAAGTCTTTCGTTTTTATTATTGTGTTATTTCCGTTGATATCTATGTCATCACAGGACACCGAAGTGTTTAAGGGGATTGATACTAAAACCGGTAAAGATTGTTCATTAACTTACAATCAAGGGGAGTATACTTTTGCCTACACCTCTTACACTAAGAATAGTGAGTTTGTCATAACTGAGGCCTTTGGGGGTGCAAGAAGAGGTCGTAATATCATTTGTGATTCAAAATATAGTTTTTGTTTTTTTGGAAACGCCGTCAATCCTAGCACTGGTGAGTTTGATGACAAAGCTAAATACACATTGGAAGGAGCCTTCAGTAAGAATGGCTCTCCCGTGTATTTTAAACTAGTGAGTACAAGTTTTAATAGTAACTTAAATAAAGAATGCGTATTTAATTAAAACTCACATCTCAGAGTTTTTCATATCAATAACATACCGATATTTAACATTTGAGTGAACAACATTGTCATAAGCCTTGTTGATTTCACTCATTTTTATCATCTCAACGTCACTCACTATGTTGTGTTCGGCGCAAAAATCTAACATCTCTTGTGTCTCTTTAATGCCGCCAATCAATGAGCCTGCAATACGGCGTCTTTTCATGACTAAACCACCACCATGCAGAGACTCAAGAGGTTCAATGGCCCCCACAATCACCATAGTGGCATCTCTTTTTAAAAGTCCTACGTATGGGTTCATGTCGTGCTTTACGGGGATTGTGTTGAGTAGAAAATCAAAGCTAGATAAGTGTTTCTGCATTTGATCTTCATCGGTTGAAATTAGAACCTCGTGTGCGCCGAGCTTTTTTGCATCTTCAGCTTTTGAAGGGGAGCGTGTGATCATCACCACATGAGCCCCCATGGCTGAGGCCAGTTTGATCCCCATATGCCCTAGGCCTCCAAGCCCAATCACTCCAACTTTATCACCCTTTTTAACCTTCCACTGTCTAAGGGGTGAGTAGGTGGTGATGCCTGCACAAAGCAGGGGAGCCACAGCTTTGGTGTCTAATTTCTCAGACACACTGAGCACAAATTTATGATCCACCACTATGTCTGTGGAATACCCACCATGAGTGGTGCCGCCTAGGTGTTTGTCTTTACCGCCATAGGTTCCAGTAAAACCATTGGCGCAGTACTGTTCTAAATTGTCATGACAGTCACCACAATCTTGACAGGAATCAACCATACAGCCCACGCCAACAAGGTCTCCAGTTTTAAAGCGTTTAACATTTTCTCCCACTGACTGCACACGACCTATGATCTCATGGCCGGGGACAACAGGGTAAGTGGTGACACCCCATTCATTGCGAGCATAATGTATATCACTATGACAAACACCACAGTATTCAATTTGTATATGAACATCGTCTTTTTTTAAGTCTCTTCTTTGAATTTTTATTGGACCTAAGTTTTCTTTTTCTGATGGGGCTGCGTAAGCTGAAATTTGCATATAAATCTCCTATGAAAATAATTGCCTCTACATGAAAACATACTTTAACATTAAAAGTAGAGTTTTTTTATAATTTAAAAAATTATAACTCTAGTCTAAAGCAATTAGGGGGATTCGTGCTGCTCACCTTTGTTATGTTATGGAGTTTAGCTTTTGCTAACAGCAATGACTGTCAGCACACCTCTTCTTCTTTTAAGTGTGTGGAATATATTAAAAACTATGATGCTGACACCATCACTTTTAACATTCCACAAGTCCACCCACTGTTTGGTAAAAAAATTAATATTAGAGTTTCTGGAGTGGACACTCCAGAGATAAGGACTAAAAACAGCTGTGAAAAGCAAAAAGCCCGGAATGCAAAAAAACTGGTGAAATCTTTATTGAAAAAAGCGAAGAGGATAGATTTAGTCAACCTTGAACGAGGTAAGTACTTTCGAGTGGTGGCAGATGTGATTGTGGATGGAAAGTCTTTATCAGCATATTTACTTAAAAACGGTCATGCCTATGCTTATAATGGTGGTAAAAAGAAAGAGATGGACTGGTGTAAAAGTCATCGAGAAATAGCTAATACCGAAAATTAAAAGCCAATCAAATAATCAACGACTAAGTAATTAAACCAGCTAAAGGTGTACACTTTATCATTATCAGCTCCACCTTCGAGGCTTCTAACGCCAAATCCTAACTGTGAATTTTTGCTCAACTCTTTTCTGGCTTTTACAGTTAAGTCAATGGCTCGTCCCTGTGGTGCGGCAGCAAAGTCCATATCTGAATGAATATTCCAGGAATTGGAAACCTTATAATCAAGCGAGACAAACAGTAAAGGCACAAGTCCTACATTGTCGTACTTAGTTTTTGTCGTATTTTGGACAAATTCAATTTTAGCATCTCGCACTTTTAAAGTGGCCCCAATATTAAAAACCAATGAAGAGGAGTCATAAAGTTTATAAAGATAGCCGAGCCGATAAGAATTAAATTTATAGTTGATGGTTAAGTCTTGTCCGGCACTAAAGCTTTGATCGTTAAAGTTCACAGGCGATGAAATCTCATCACTTACGCTAATATTAAAAGGAGCATAAACACCACGTATCGCATGCTTATCGTTAAATTTGTAAATAAAATCGAGCCTATAGTGAAAAAATGGGCCTTGATTGAAATGATCAAATTCGACCAATGTGCCATTTTGTGGGGTGATTTTCACATCGTTTTGATGTTGCCAAACAGCTCCGGTCTCAACTTGTACTGAGAGGTCGCTTGCAAAAACTTGAAGTGTGGTAAATAGTGCGAATAGTAATGACATAAATAAAGATTAGAGCTATTTTAAAATAAAAGCAACTAGCCTTTATAAGGTTCGGTATACCATACAGAGCCATTTTTAGTTTTATTAATAATAGATTTAGACACACTTCTTGATAGTCCAAAACAACCCCAAGTGTCTTCAGCCTTGGATTTTGTGACTTTATCAAAGGGGTGTATCACAATGGCTCTTTTTCTAGCGTTGGAATTAATGCCTTGTTGCTGTCCATCCACTCTTAATGAGTAGCCAAATGTTCCGTGGTAAGATTCCCCTGTAAGGAAAGCTCCATGTGAGCTAGTGTTTGTGGATGGCTGGTTTGTGTACTTTACTGCATAATTTCTAAGAGGGCCTTTTCCACTGGAATTAACTCCATGAGACACCTTATGCTTTTCAACACTTCCATCTTTTAAATTAATTAAAAACAACCTATCAGCAGTTGAGGGTAGATTATAATCCACGACCGTGAGGTAGTCGTGGTTTCTGACCTTATGCTTATTTTTTTATAATAATCAAAGGCATTTAAAAAGGCTTTTTTAGGAACATCCTTTTGATCTAAGATTTTCTTTTTAATAAGCTCAAGGCGAACATCTTTGATCTTATCAGAGTCTTTTTTTATTTTACTATCTATCTGTTTGCAATCAGTGCAAGTTTCATCTTCAAGGTTTCGGTTTTGTATTTCTTGTCTTTGATAGAAAACAGTTTCTGAGGTGAGGGTGTATCTACCATTTGAATTTTTCTTAAGATTGTCCACAGAGGATTTTGGAACAAAAAAACTATCTCTTCGAAAGTCCTCTAAAAATGAGTTGTTGGGTAAATCATAAATAGAGGCTTCATAATATTCGTTGTCTACGGACCCAAGTATTTCAAATTCTATAGATTCAGGGAATTTAAAGCCCGAATAATTGTAGACACTGTTAGCTCCAAGGGGCCAAAACACATTACCTATAAAATAAGGCATCAAAGTATTTAAGTTTTGTGGTGCAGGGTGATTTGGTATTGCAAATTGAGATAAAGGCGGTGGTTGAAAAAGCGCCTGAGCGAGTAATGAATTTAAAATAAATATTATTTTAAGCATTCTTTGATTCTAAGGGAAAAATCAGGAATTTTCTACGAATTCTATAGGATTCAAATTTTAAATTCCTGTTTAGACCAAAGTTTAGCCTACAAGTCGGTTTAATTTGCCGTTAGAATTTTCTGGCCACTCAGTGACAAATTCAATGGACGTTGGTTGAAAAAAAACAGGAAGCTTTCTCAGCTTTTGATGAACAAAGCCCTTGTTATTTGTTGTAAACGTGGCTCTAAGCATAAGCTTTAAACTCTGCGTGTCATTTATCTGAACTGGCAAAACTCTACATTCATATTGATGATTTAACAGCTCTTCAATTGTTTTTTCTAATAAGTAAGGGCTAATAGTTTCCCCTTTTTTATTTATGGACCATTGTGAACGTCCTACAAAGTTATAACCATTAGAGTGGGGTTGAACTATGTCTCCCGTGGAAATCCACTCATCATTAATCTTTTCCCATGTCATTTTGTTAAAATTAAAAATAGCATGAGCTTGGCCATCTGATTTGAACTTTAGGATGTTGTTGCCATCAACTTCAGTTGTAACACCCTTGAGTGGAGCTCCAATAAAGCCAGGACTCAGTTTTTCATCAGTTTTTGTGTGAGTGATGACAGGACCTGCTTCTGTCATTCCATAACCAGTGGTGTGCTTTACGTTTGGAAGCATTTTGTACATATGCTCTATTTGGCTTTGATAAAGACAATCGCCACCATTGATACTCACTCCAGTTAAATGTGGAAGCGGAGACTTTAAATATTTAAATACTGATCCTGGAATATAAGAGATAAGAATTGGGGAGTTTACATCCTTTAAATTCACATCACGGCTATCCACATAGTCTAAATTTTTAACTTTTGCCATGAGTCCATTTAAAACAGCCCCAAAAGCATGAAATAAGGGAGGCACACCATACACAGTTGTCTTTGATGAGAGACTTAAATGTTTATGAATGGTGTTAATATTAAATAAAATACTTTTTTTATCTAAACAAATAAGTTTAGGCTCTCCAGTTGTACCCGATGTTAGCAGTATCAACTGAAACCCCGCAGATAAGTTTTTATATAGAACTGAAGATTTATTTATATATTTTGTGTGCTTATCAATACCTATTTGAAATAAACTTTTATTTTTAAGCTCTAATATTTTGGGGTTTATGACTATTACGGGCTGATCGTTGTTCCAACACCTCCAAATGTCTTCTAGCAAAGTTACTTCAGACCATCCTGTTAAAAGCTTTATTTTAGGCCGCATTTTTCTGCTCCATGGGATGAGAAGAGCTTTTATTAAAAAAATCATCACATAAGTTTTTGATTTCGTTTCTTAAAGATTGATCTTTATTTATAAAAGGTACGTATTCTCGAACTTTACTGTGCCAAGAACGTAGGCTGCCCTTTAAAACACTTTCACTTAAATCAATGGCTTGAGCTGATAATATTGAGTGAACTGTACTTAAACTTTGCAAAACCTCAATTTGTTTGTCTAACCTTAAATATCCATTCATGGCATTGCTGACAATATCTTGATTATGGCTTTCTGAGCTTCTTGATAAAGTGCTTACTGGATTTGAATAGTGATTGATTTGCATTTGTAAAGACGAACAGATTTGATGCAAACCCTTTAAGCCATGAAATAAATCATCGGCATCGGACTGAATAATCAGGTTATTTGGTAAATTTCGATTGCCTGATACTAAGTGAAAACTTTGTCTTTCTAACAGTTCGCCTAACTTTGCTGCCGCAATGGCCATGTAATCTGAAGCTGTTGCAAGGTATCCACCAAAAAAATTACCTCCACTTTGAATACCAACAGCTGGGTTAACTACTGGATTGTCACTCACGCTCAGTAACTCACTTTGTATCCATGATTTGGACTGCTTGATGCTGTCATAAATTGGCCCAAGAATCTGCCCAAGGCATCTAAGAGAATACTCATCTTGCAGAGGAGCGCCTTCTCTGTTGTTGCTATGAGAGGATTTGTACAAATTATGTAAAGCTTTGGCCATTTGTTTTTGTCCTGAGTGTTGTCTGGTAGGGGCAGAGTTTACAATTTCGGCCTCTGTTTCAGGGTCCGCACCAATGGCTACTTTTGTGGCAGCAATGGACTTTAAACTTACACTTAATAAATCTTCTAGTTTTTGAACGGCACTTGCCATAAGAACTGCTGTAATACTCAATCCATTCATAACTGCCAGTCCATCACGGTGGTTAAGCTTGTGCGTTTTAAGCAGTTTTTTAATTTCGCTAGAATGTGTGAGTTTTCCCTGGTGCCAACATTCCACATCATCACCATTAATTAGTCTTGCCATAGGTGCCGCTGTGACTAAGTCGCCGCTGGCTCCCAATGCGCCCCATTGGGGTATAATTGGACTAATTTGACGATTGTACATATTTAACATCGCTAAAATTAAAGACGGGGAGACCCCTGAATACCCTTGCATTAACACATAAGTGCGCGCAATGAGTGCGGCTCTGCTCTCTAGCTCCTCAATTATCGGCCCCTGAGCACAGTCTAAATATCTTGATAAATTTGTTTGTAGGTTTAAAGACTTGGTAGATGTGAGCACATTGGCGCCAAACCCAGTGGAGGTTCCATAAACTTGCTTTCCGTTGTAAAGACTGTTTTTAAAGTACTCATGTGATTTTTTAATCTTTGACCAAGCCTTTTCGCTTAATTCCAGTTTAATATTATTACTTTCTGCAAGTTGAAACAGATATTTTATAGATAATTTTTTTTGATCAAGATATACAGTTTTCATATTAATTCCTTAGCAGAATTTTATTTGTAAAATCATCTGATTTGTAAATGAACCATTTGCAGTCTTGATGTTGTTCAAATTGATTGATGTTCAGTGTTTTTTGTAATTGTTCAAATCCATTGTTTTTCATGTTTTCAGGTGAAAGTATGTGAATGTCCATATTTTGTGTGATCGCATAACCTAAAAGACGTATGATATCTTTATCTTTAGGTTGTTTTTCAAAGCCAATTACTAGGCAATGATGAGATTGATTTTTTTTACCAGTAGGAATTTTCAAATCTAAGTTTTCAATCTCATTTAAAATAATTTGCGGCAAATTATCAATCCAGTTGATATTAGCAATGGGTGAGTTAGGTTCAACATTTTTAGTCGCAATTTTTAGCCCCATACTTGGCCATAATCTATAATCAGACTCTGTAGCATCAATGGTGACTACAAAGTCAGAGTCTTTCTTCCATAATTCAGAATATGCTTTTTTAAAGTTGATATATTCCATAACTCACCCAGCTAAATTATCTTTTTTTAACAAATATAAAATTTCTTTGCGTTTCGGCATCTTTATACAAGTGAATTGTCACAGGTGTTGGTTTTATTTTGTAAGTAAAAGTGTAGTTAAAGCTCTTATCTAACGCTCCAGACTGCACACCTGACTTGAAGGTGCCCATAAACAATCTGTTGTTAGTACATGGGGCCACTTGTGTGAAAAAGTTCTTATCTTTGGCATTTTCTAAGCCAATTCCAGCAAGTTCTTGCTCATACTTGTTATAAAGTAATATTTTTCCAGTATCATCTACCTCAACAATACCCACATCATGTTGATTGGCTTCTTCTTGAGTTAAGCTGGATATTTTTGCTATCACTTGACCAGGAATAATACCATGATCTTTAGCTTCAACATCTCCGGCTTTCATATTGCTCATTTTTCCTTGTAGGCTTTTTGCAAAATCAGTCAGTGATCTGATATTGTGATTAGGAAAATGATCTGTAAGATATTCTATATCTTTATATAGATCATCTAATTGTTGAGAAAGACTTTCAACGGCCGATGTGTCTTGTGATGAACTAGCTACGCTAATATCAGTCACATTGTTATCAGTCATTGGAGCTTTTGTCTCGCTCACTTTTTGTTCTTGAGCCTGTGGCTTTTCGTCCATTAAGTTTTCTGCTAATGACATTGTTTCCTCCTGTTTTTTTTTACTTATTATTTTTTTAATTTTCATCATTCATAGGTTGTTGTAATGTTTCTGTTATTTTCATAATTGCTTTCTTGTTTGCTAGTTTTTCTACTTGATTTAAAATAGCCGAGTACATACTTGCCATATACATAGACTTTGCATCAGGTTCTTTGCCTGCAAATGTCATGTATTGCATTTGGATATTTAAACTAATCCAGGTGGACTTGATTCTGGCGTATTGTACCGCCACTATGTATTGAAGCTCTTCTCCGTCTTCGATATCTTCTATAGTGTCTTTAAATGTCTGTATATCTTTAGTGATAATTTCAATGGCTTTATTTTTTTCTTCTTTTGCTGCCTCTAAACTGGCTAAAATTTCTTTTAGCATTGAAACAGTTTCAGGGCCTTCTAGAGCATTAATAATCTGTTGTTGAGTGATCATTTCTCCCTCTTCCAATTTGTCTAGTTTTATCACGTTTGCTCCTTGGTTATTTTGTTTAATTTCTTTTTGAGGTTGTTGTTCACCTTCTAAATAAGTGTTTAGATTTCGTTCTAATTCCGTACAATCAAAGGCGAAGTGCATAGTGCCATTTTTATCAAAGCTCAACCCATTGATATATTTTGGTAGGTTTTCAGTTCTTGAATGTTTGTTAATTAATAAAGCTTGTATGTTTTTAATCTTATCAACAGGAAGGCACAGTGGGGTTTCGCTAAGGCTTAGCAAAATAAACGGTCCTTTGTGATCATTTGTGGTTTGGTAAAGATCTGTTAAATTTAGACTTAAATAAGGACTTTCATGACTATTAATTTCTAAAGCTCCAAATTCAAAGTGGTAATCATCATTTGAGTCGGCAATGCCTTTGATAAATTTGGTTGGTATGGAGTAATTTTGGTTATTGATTTCAAAAAGTATGGCTGACTCCATTTGATAGGGTGACGGAAACTCCATTATGAATTCAGTGCCAACATTAACTTTTGAATCAATAATAAGTTGTCCAGACATTTTGTGTATTTCAGTTAACACAGCATCCATTCCCACTCCACGTCCTGAAACTTCTGTGGCAGACTCTTTTGTGCTAAATCCACCTCTAAATATAAGTTCTTGTTTTTCATAACTGGTCATATTGTTAAGTTCTTGTTGTGTAACAATATTTTTTTCTAAGGCCTTTTTGGCCACTATGTCGGGGTTGATGCCTCTTCCGTCATCTTTAATTATGACAAGGCTTCTATCTCCCATGTTTTTAAAGCTGATCACAAGTTTTGCCGTTTCATTTTTGTTCTGCTTTAATCGATCCTCTGGTGACTCTATGCCGTGGTCCATGGCATTTCTAACTAAATGAACCATGATTTCAGCAAGACTATTTACTAAAATTCTGTCCATAGATTCATATTCGCCCTCAATAGACAGTTCTATTTTTTTATCTAAATTTGCAGACAGCTCTCTAATTAGTTTTCTAAGTCTTGAAACTAAATTCTTTACAGGAACCACACGAGCTTGAAATAAATGAAAAAGTGAATTTTCTAATTGAGGTAAAAGATATTTAGTAAGTTTATTGCTCTCATCATCTCTTAATAGTTCAAGTGAAAAGTTTAACCCATCAAATATAGATTGAAAGTCCTCGTCACTAATGCTGAGCTCTGTTTTGATCTCTTTCGCTGGTTGATTTGAGGTGTTCTCGGACATATTGCTTTTATTTTCTTTATCTTGAGTGAGCTCTAAAATTGCAGCATTCATTAGTTTATCAAGAGTGTCTAAGCTTTCATCTGCCTTAAGTCCTGTCATAAAGTCTAAAAGTTTTTCTGAAAAATCTGAAATTTTAAATAATATCTCTGTGTTAGGGTATTTTGAAACCTTACTCTGTTCAGCAATCTTGTCTTCAATCATGTGAACAGCTTTAGATAAATCTGTAAACCCAATTTGGCTGGTTATGCCTTTAATTCCGTGGAGTTTGTTGAGAACTATTTTTAAGTTTACATCATTCCATTCAGAGCTTTCAGTTGTGGTGTTTAGTAGTTCTTCAGCCAGTCCTCCGACTTCAGATGAGAAATCTGTAAGGATATCTTTTAAATCATCTCCAAACATTTCTTTCATATTTGTGATTGGGCTATTCATACCCCACCACCTTAAATACAAGGTTTTTAAAATCAACACTGTACATTTTGTTGGTTTCTTGGTCTTGCAGGTTCACGCCACAGTTAAAGCTTGCTTGATCTATGGCTTCATATCCGTTCTCAGAATTTATAAAACTTGTAATATTTTGTGATTTGAAGTTTTTAAAATTATAGATCTTTGGTTTAAGTATAATATTTAGGTTTTGTATTTCTAAATTTGTGTCATCATCGGTTTTTATGATTAACTTTGCTTTTTTCACTCTCTTTTCAATTTCTGTGTGTGTGACTTCAATAGGAAATGGCCAGTTTAAGTTGGCTGTGTTCCAAATTTTTATCCAGTTAGAATCAAACGCGCGATCAATGTCTGCGTCGTGTGGATTCTTGAGTTTTAGCTCCAACCATTCCATGAAAAGGGTCATTTCTATGGGTTTGTTGGCTTTAACCCCAGCTAACTGAATGTTTAAAAGTGTTTGACGGTCAACAGACATTCAGGGCCTCTACTTGGTTTCTGCTTGGTTTATTTTTTCTATGATTTTAACAATTTGTTGTAGCTGTGATTCATGATCTTGAGATTGAGAGATCATTTTAGCTAACAACAAAAGTTCAACTTTTAACTCATTCATACTCATACTTTGATCCCCATTTTTTAAAGTAACTATCCTATCGGCCTGATTTAGTAATACTTAATCAAAAAAAATGCCTCATTTTGATAAGAAATCATAAGTATATGAAATCTATTGATATTATTTTTAAATTTACATATTATTAAATTATGCCGATAAATAAATTATGAGGAATAGTTAATCATTATGTTTGATATTGAGAAAGCTTCAGAATTGATAGGAGTGCCTTCTTCCACTTTAAGGAACTGGGAGTCTCGTTATGGTGTTATAAAGCCAAAGCGTTCAAATGGCGGCCATAGAAAGTATAATGCCAATCAAGTTTATCAACTGATTCAACTAGTAAAACTCCAGTCTCAAGGTCATAAAATTTCAGATCTTTTTCAACTTCTTAAAGAATCTAATCCGTTACCGCAAATCCAAAGACCTAATCTTACAGATGACATAGCAGTTAAAAGAGAGGCTTTATATCAGTCGTTAATTAATTTAAACCAATCGACCGCCCATCAGCAATTGGAGTTGCTTCATAGTTTTAGTCCTTTAAATTACTTATTAGACCATGTTTATGCTTGGCTTTTTTATAGGATAGGTGAGGATTGGCACGAGGGAGCCTTGTCTGTCGCCAAAGAGCACTTTGCAACAAGTTTTCTTAGGGCTCGATTGTATAAAATGCTCACAACTCCTTTTGTTCACAATCAAGTAAAGCCCGTCTTTATTGCCACCCCAGATATTCATGAAGGCGGTGGGCTGATGCTTTCTTGTTATTTAAAAGCTAAAGACGTAGATGTTATGTACCTTGGACCTCTGTTGCCACAAAATGAGATCCCCTCACTTTTAAAGGATGAAATACCCAATGTGTTATGTCTTTCCTTTGTAAATTCTAAGCCTGATTGGTCTTTTTTAGTTGAGGCTTCAAATTCGGGTGTTGAAATTTGCCTTGGTGGAGCGGGGCTGCAAAATTCTGATGTGCCCAAAGATTTACCTAAAAATATTCATGTGTTAACTATGTCAGGAGAGGACGCTTCTACCTATATTCAAATTCTAAATGCCAAATAAACTTTTTTTATGTTATAGCTTTTAATAAAGGAGTCGTTATGAAAGCATTAATTACAGGTTGCAATCGTGGTATAGGTCTAGAGTTGGCAAAGCAATTAAAAGCTAAAGGTTACGAGATATATGCCATTTGTAGAACCAATAGTGATGAGTTAAAAACAGTTTCAAATCATATATTTGATAATGTCGATGTGACAAACTTTAATCAAATAAAAGAAATTTCTGATAAGCTTAAATCTACAAAGTTTGATTTAATTATTAATAATGCGGGTGTGCTGCTACCAACTAGTTTAAGTGATCTGAATGTTGAGAATATAAACACAATGTTTCAAGTTAATGCCGTAGCTCCACTTGTTTTAACTCAAGAGTTTTTAGGCAATTTAGAAGAGGGCTCTAAAGTGGCCATGATCACTTCACGTATGGGATCAATTGAAGATAATACCTCTGGTGGGCAATATGGATATAGAATGTCAAAATGTGCTTTAAATATAGCCGGAAAAAGTCTTGCAGAAGATTTAAAGGATAAAAAAATTGCTGTTGGACTATTTCATCCCGGTTTTGTAAACACCAGAATGGTTAATTTTAATGGCCAAATTGATCCTGATGAATCAGCGCAAGGTATTGTGAAGCAAATTGAAAAGCTCACTATGGAAAACTCCGGAGGCTTTTGGCACTCTAATGGAGAGAGACTTCCTTGGTAAATAGGAAGTCTATTGCTCTTTGTTAGCCTCTGTGCCTAAAGCTAGTACAGATAGTTGTTCTTGTATCCATACTGGTTCATGAATGTACTGCTCAATATTGTAATTATTAAAGTCGCGAATGATTTTTAACACACGTCCGTTTTTAGGATCTATAAAACATAGGCCAATTTTTGAGCAGCTTGAAATAAAAATTTCTCCCTTGTGTCTCCATCCTAAATCAAAACTTTGAATTTCTTTTGCTGTAACTTTAACTGGAAAAATAAAATTAAAGCTCTCGTGCTCTAGGTCTCTATTCCAAAGTTGTTCACCAGAATCAGAGTCAATAGCATATAACTGACTGTTATTAGCTATCTTAATAATCGTATTGTGTTCTTTAAGTGCTTTTACTGAGGTTAATGGGCTTTCAGATTTATTTTCCCATAAAATCTCTTGAGTTTCCATATTGAGTTTAACAAGGCTATTGTCATTATTTTCAATGACAATACTATTTGTATCTAATAAGGGGGCTGATTTGGCTTCGAAGGCATAAGGGATCTCAAAAAGAGTTTTACCGTCAGCATTGTCTAGTACAAGAATATTGTTTTCGGCTGTAAATAACAAAAGTTTATTTTCTTTGTTTATGATTAAGTATGGGATGTTGTTTAGTTTTTTACTCCACTGTGGTTTTAAAAATTGAGGTAGAATAGAGATGAGCTCAAAGTTTTCAGTTAAAATATAGTTGTTGGAGTCAATATTGTAAGCCTTTATGCCTTTGTAAGGCATTTTAGTGATTCTTTTGATGGGGCTTTCAACGTCTTGAATATCTAATGTGTATAAAAAGTTGTTTTCAGTGAAGACTAAAAGAAGGGATGGTTTTGCTTTTGATACAGAAGTAACATCGTGATCAAATTTAATAGTTTTTATAGTTTCAAGGTTTTGATTGATTATATTCAAAATATTATCTTTATGCTCAAAGAAGAAGCTTTCATAAGGTCTAAGCGATCCCGATTTGTGGTCTTGAGTTGTGATCACTTGAATATCTGAGCTAAATCTAAATCTTGAAGTCTCGGTTTTTTCTTTTGGTGTGCTAGTGCTGAATAGTGTTGGCTCTAACTTGTTCATGATATCAATTTTTTTATTCATGATTTCTTCATCAGAACTTGTTTGGCTTGCAAAGGGATGGTTGTGGTTTGCGACAGCCACAACAATGCCAGCCCACAAAAGTAATATTATAAAGCCTGGAATATTTATTTTATTTTTTGAGTAGTTATCCATTGATTATTTCCTAAAGCTGAAAATTTAATATTTGAATGGCAGAAGTCTTTTGTTTTTACTTGTTTTGTTAAATTGTTGTATAAATCATTAGCTTTTACATACACTTCAAGCTTGGAGCTGCTGCTTATTCTTTGGCATTGTTGCTTGAGTTTGTGATAGAGTTGATAAAAGTCACAGTCATTAGTGTTTAAATCCAAACTTAATTTTGTTAAAAACTTTTTGTTAGATTCAAAACTATGAACTTCGCAGACCTGATGGCTTTTTAAGTTTACCGTAGAAAATAATAAGCCCTCATACCTTTGGTGAGCATTGGGGTAAAGCCATCTTGGGCCTAGCTGCAGAGCTAAGTAAAAAATAATAAAAATGGGGAGCCAAAAAAATGTAGGCTCAGGGCGAATATATGTTTGATAAATAACATCATCATATCTTCTCATGGCTTCAATCTGCTGGAAAACAAAAGAGCCTAGTAAGGTCGATATAATAACGGCATCAAATTGATTGTAAAAAGCTCCTATAAAAATACTATCTGCAAAGAGTAAAAGCAGACTTATCACTTTGACTTGCCAATTTCTAAATAAAAGTCCAAATGGAGCAATCATTTCGACTAAAAAAGACATAGTCGCTAAAAAGTGTCTGGTGGATTCAGGTGAAGGAAGGTGCCATTTTAATATATCGCCTGAAAGCCAATTAGAATTTAATTTTAAAAGACCCAGGTTGACTAGAAACAAAATAATTAAGCTATGGACGGTCCATTTTTTTTGTGGAAAAAATAAAAACACCAAGTGAAGTAGAATCAGTAAATTTTGAGTGTTGCTGATCAAATTGTAATCTTGTGTATAGATAACAATTTTAATCACAAAACTAATAGCTAGTGAGGCCCATGCCGGGGCTAATAGTCTTGCGCTGAACATCCCAAGGGCTGCTAGTGTTGAAAAAAATAAGAATAAAGCCATTAAAACTTTTAAAAAACCCACCGGCAAAGTCATTAGCTCTGCAATAGGGTAAAAAATAGGCCAAGCTGTTTTGCTGGCAGAGTCAAATACTGGAGTGAACCAGTATTGCCAGTAAAGGTAAGTGAATATATTAGTTAAGCTTAAAAGTACGCCAAGAGCTTTTGTTGAAAAGGATTTGTTAATCTCCCACAAATTGGATTTTATCCACTCCATATTTAGTTATCCTTTTTATTTTCTATAAAGTACCCGTAGGTGTATTGAACTCCAGAAACAAGACTAAGAATCACACTAAGCCATAGTCCCACATAACCAATCACATCCACATCGATTCCAAAGGCCAGTCGTGGCTCATATATTAACAAACATGGGATAGATATCATTTGAAGGGCTGTTTTCCACTTTCCAAATGGCTTGGCGGCAATGATCACATTTTTGCTGGCAGCAACTGACCTCACTCCACCAATTAAGATGTCTCTACCTAGAAGTAAAATCACTAAAATTGGATCAATGCGGTGAAGATCTAAGAGTAATATTAGTGCTGCTAGAACTAGAATTTTATCTGCAATGGGGTCCATAAATTTCCCCATGGTGCTTTCAGTTTTGTATTTACGGGCAAAATAGCCATCCAGCCAATCGGTGATAGAGGCTAAAATAAATATAACTGCAGCTGGCCAGTGTGACCATGGAGTGCCAATATAGATGGCAATGGTTAAGGGAATAGCGGCTGCCACTCTAGACAAAGTTAAAGACATGGGCAGATTTTTTTGAAATGCGGTAACATCCATGACAAGCCTTAGGTTTAGGTTTAATCTAATTCTAGTTTTTATTGGAGAGCTGTCAACGAATGAATATTGTTAAATATGCATTTCTTTTAATTATTTGTCCTATTGGTGCCGTCTGGGCCTCTAGTGATTGTTTATTGCCTAAAGAGAAAGAAAAATTTGAAAAGCCCAATTATATCTATTCTGCCGTCATAAATAAATCCAATCAGCTTGAAATTGATTTGTGTGGCCAGGTGTCAGCGCCTAAAGAATTTGTTTTAAAGCGTCTAACGGACTTTAAGCGCTATAAAGAAATTAACAGTTTTGTGAAGTCTGTAGAGGTTAAGGGGAGTGAAATATCCGTTAAAGTTTCTTTTCTTGGCTACGAAATGAACTCTAAAATTGTTTGGAAGCAAGTTCGAGACTCTGAATTATATTTTGATGTAAAAACCGGTGTATTTAAGGGAATGAAAATTAAGCTTAAAGTTGTAGACTTACAGCGTCGCAGATCAATGGTAGTCATGCAGTCCATTTATAAGTACACTAAACTAAAAATTCCTGATTTGATTTTAGAATCTGGAATCAATGCCTTAGCTAAACAGTTTGCTCGCAATATGCAAAACTGGCTAAGTCTAGAGTATGTAAAAGCACGAGAAAATCAAAATGGGGGAGAGCCGTGAGTTCAGCTGATCGCAGACAGTTTCCAAGAGTTCAGTTTTTTAGTGACAGTCTTGATGAGGTGAAGGTCGACTGGCCCGATGGGGAGCAGACTTCGCTTCTGGATTTAAGTTATAAAGGAATGGCTATTGAAAAGCCATCAAAAGAGTATTCAAAAGGTGATAAATTAAATATCAATCTCGATGTCTATGGCAAAAAAGTAGAATTTGAAGTTGAAGTTATGTGGTCTAGTGAAAAGGTGTTAGGTGTGTTTTTGCATGAGCTTTCGCCTGTGGCTCAGAAGCTTATGCATAAGTTGTTACATGACAGACTTAAAGGCTTAAATTTAAGACCCATTGATAAAAAGTTTTACTCAGATCAATTAGATTGTGACAAATGGTACCAATCTTCTGATGGAACCAATGTCTTTATCTGGAAGGTTTCCGGGGAGAAATCTATTCAAAAGCTACACGTTGAGTATGAAGGCGTGTTGATGGAGTATTTTGATGGCTCTGTAAGGTGGAGCTGGAGTAAGGAACTTGACCATTATTTGACTGATGACGATAACGACACCGAGGTGAATAGTGTCTTGCATAAGCACTTGTTTGCTATGCGATTAATTGGTTTATTGAGTCATCTTCCTCAAGAGGAATTAGATTTTAAACATGTTTTTGAGGCCCTGAAGAAAGAGTAAGATGTTTGAATACCGTCGATATGTTCAGTTTTATGAAACCGACTTAATGAAAGTTGTTCACCATTCCAATTATGTTAAGTTTTTTGAAGAGGCTCGTGTTGAGTGGCTCCGTGCTAAAAATTTAACCCATGCTCATTCTCCTCAAGCCGATCTCAGCCTTGGCGTGATTGATATGCAGTGCAGATATTTAAAACCTGCTTACTTTGGTGATCAACTTACGGTAAAACTTCAGCTGAAATTAGAAGGACGTAAGGTGCGATTTCAGTATGCGATTTTTTCAGATCGCTTTGGTGCTGAAAAGCCAATAACAACGGGAATGACATTGCATATACCTCTTAATTCTGACTTTAAGGTATGCTCGTTAACCCCTGAAATAAAACAACAATTGGAGAAAGAGCAATGGACAGAAACCTGGCATTAGAGTTTGTAAGAATCACGGAGTTCACCGCTTTGGCCTCGGCCAGATATACGGGGCGTGGTGATGAGAAGGCGGCAGATCAAGCCGCAGTCGATGCCATGAGACGTGCTTTTGATAGTGTAGATATCAATGGCACAGTGGTGATAGGTGAAGGGGAGCGAGACGAAGCCCCAATGCTATATATAGGTGAAAGCGTTGGTAAAAAACTCGATGGAGCTCCAAAAGTTGATATTGCACTGGATCCACTTGAGGGAACCACCATTTGTGCCACCGGAGGAGTGGGAGCTACAAGTGTTATTGCTGTGGCTGAAAAGGGTAACTTTTTACATGCACCAGACACTTATATGAACAAGATTTGTGTTGGGCCAGCAGCCAAAGATGTTATAGATATCGACGCCGAGCCAAAAGTAAATATCGAAGCTGTTTCTAAAGCTTTAGACAAGCCTGTGTCAGATATTACTGTGGTGATTTTAAATCGTCCAAGACACGAAGAACTCATTCGTAAATGCCGTGAAACAGGTGCAAGAATTCACTTAATTGGAGACGGTGATGTTTCCGCAGGGATTGCAACTTGTCAGGAGTTTAGCGGAATAGATATAATGATGGGAATTGGTGGAGCTCCAGAGGGAGTGATCACTGCGGCTGCTGTAAAGTGTTTGGGTGGTAATTTTTTTGGGCGGCTCCACTTTAGAAATGATGAAGAGAAAGAACGTGCAAAAAAAATGGGCGTGTCAGACTTAAATAAAGCCTACAGCATGGAAGAGCTTGCTTCCGGTGATGTTCTTTTCTGCGCCACTGGTGTGACAGATGGTCCACTTTTAAGAGGAGTGCGAGCACTTCCTGGCCATATGGCAAAAACTCACTCTATAGTTATGCGCTCACGTTCAGGAACAGTGAGATATGTTGAAGCCACTCATGATTTAACCAAAAAACCAAATTATTAAGGCCTATGAGTAATCATCAAGTATTTTGTTTTAAATGTTCAAAACCAACGCCTATTGTTTCTACAGTGGGCTTTCGCGATGAGTGTTTACATTGTGGTGAAGACTTGCATGTTTGTAAGAACTGCGAATTTTATGATCAAACAGCTTATAATGAGTGCCGCGAGCCAAGTGCTGATCGCGTGAAAGAAAAAGAAAGAGCCAATTTTTGTGAGTACTTTCAGCCCAGCCAGCAATCGGGCTCCAATGGAGCTGAGGACTCTCGCAAAAAGTTGCTGGCAGAGGCAGAAGCCTTATTCAAGAAAAAATAGATCCTATGTTTTTATTATTGTGAATAGCTTGCCTATGATGGCTAGTCAAAAGTCCTGCCTATTGTTAAATCAATTAAACTATTTTCTATGAAGGATTAGGATTGATCTTATAGGAGGATTTATGACTTTTTTATTCGCAATGATGATGAGCTTTTCTGGTGTATTAGCTGCAGACTGTAATTATTTACCCGAGGATTTCAAAAGACTTTCACAAATTATAAAAGACAACAACTCTAATCAGTCTAATAACCTTGAGTATGTGGGAAATTATATATTGAATTTACATGGCTCATTAAAGGACTGGGAGGGACGAAAAGTGGCTGTTCCTCGTGGGCAATTTAACTTTCTCAAACAAGATGGTGAGCTAATCAGTGATGTGGCTGATTCTTCTTTTACAGTGGGAAAAGATATCGCCAAAAATTTAGATGCTTTACATAAAAGACTCACTCAGTGTATGACAAAGTAAAAGGAGAAAGATCATATGGCCAGCGCTGAAACCACAGAAGTATTTAACTGCACCCCTGAAGAGTTTTTTAAAATTATATCTGATTATAATAGCTACGGAGATTTTTTAACAGAAGTTAAAGAGTGTAAGGTTGTTGACGAAAAAGACGGTAAAAAACTGGTTGAGTACAATGTTTCCGTAGTGAAAAGCTTTAAGTATAGACTGTGGATGACTGAGGAGCCGCCCCATAAAATCACATGGACTCTTGCCGATGGTGATATTTTTAAAGAGTCCAATGGATCATGGGTCTTAGAAGAGGTAGAGGGCGGAAAATGTAAAGCCACTTATTCTGTCGAGGCTAAGTTTAAGGGCTTTGTTCCGGGACCGATTGCCAAGGGGTTAGTGAATGTGAATCTTCCCAACATGATGAGCTCATATCATAAGCAAGTGAAAAAGATTTATGGAAAATAATAACAACAATAACAATAACAACGAGGCTCAAACCGAAGCTGAACGCGCGGGGCTTACAGACACTTTAAAAAAACTTGTAACCGCTGGTCTTGGTGCGGCTTTTATGACCGAGGAGAGTATCAGAAGTTATGTGAGTGAATTAAAGCTTCCAAAAGATGTTATGCAAATGCTGCTTCAGGGGGCTAATAAATCCAAACAAGAACTGATGAACCGGGTTTCTAATGAGGTTATAAAAATCATCAATCGCATTGATTTTGTTGAAGAGGCCTCACGTTTTGTGGAAGAGCATAAATTTAAGGTGTCAGCTGAAATTGAAGTTATTAAAAAAGAAACAGCTGGCGGCAAAGACTCTCTAGAGGCCAAAATCAACACAAAAATCAAAGACAGTTAAACTTGCTATAAACACTCTTTGAAGCTATACACATCTTTATATGCACGGATTTGAGTCTAAGCTTTTAACTGTTTTAAAAGAACAAAACTTTCCAAATACAATGAAGCCAGTGATCAGTGTGTCTGCGGGGCAAGACTCAGTGGCTTTGCTGCGAGGGGTTCTATCTATTCAATCCGCCTTAAAGCTTAATGAGTTGTCTGTGGTTTATATTCATCATGGATCCAGTGAACAGACAGATCAGCAAAAATATCGACAACAAGCTGAAGAGTTTGTGAAAGTTCTTTGTGAAAAGTTTGATTTAAAATTTATTGAGGTTCAAAAGCCAACCAAAGTGCTGAGCTCAGAGGAGCAATTTAGAGATTTTAGAAAATCTTGTTATAAAAAAATCTTACAACAAGATAACAACTTTTCTTTCTGGTTAGCGCAACATCAACAAGATCAGTTAGAAACCAGATTAATACGTTTAATCCGAGGCACTGGACCGGAGGGTTTTAAGGCGATGAAGGTTTACAGCCCACCCTATGTAAGGCCGCTTTTAGGCTTTACTCAAAAAGAGATCCATAATTACTTATTAGACATTGGTCAAAATTGGCTTGAGGATCCGAGTAATAATTCCTCTGAGTATTTTCGAAATTGGATTCGTAATAACTGGCTAAAGCAGTTAGAGGACTATAGGCCGGGCTCAACTCAAAGACTTGCGGAGTCTTTGGAGCAACTGTCAGACAATCTAAATTCTGTTCAGCAAGATATTTTTACTGAGCAAGGTCTTGATAGGCTTAAGTTTAGAGCCCTTCAAAGGTCGGAGCAAAAACAAGCTTTAGCTCAGTTTTGTCAAAGTAAAGGTGTGAAGAACTACACTCAAGGTCAGTTTAATGAACTTTTAAAGCATCTTGACAGAGATGAAAAGATGTTCACTTTAGATATTATGAAATCCAGATGGTTTGTTGATGCCAAGCATATAACTGTTTTATTTAAGAAACAGGACTGAGATCAAAATCCCATGTCAAAAAAGCTTTGGTTGTTTACTGGCCCCCGCACTGGTATTCTAAACACCTTATAACCGCCTCTGAGAGAGAAAGGGAATTACATGCGTTCAGCTCAAAAAACCATGGCATTATGGGCCCTATTTGTAGTGATTACATGGCTAGCGTTTTCAATGTATGAACAAGAACGTCAAGTTATGATCAGTGACTTTAGTTACCCCAAGTTTATGCAAGCCGTTGATAAAAAGCATATCAAAGATGTCACTATAAACCTTGATACCCGTGAGTATGAAGGGGAGATCAAAGAAGAATTCAAAGACGAGTATGGTGGGGGCACCCAGTTTGCCTTTACCGGTTATGCCGGAGACCAGGCGATTAAAATGCTAGAAGATAAAGGACTGACTCCTGAATTCAAAACCAATGAGTCTTCTTTGTTTATGAAGTTTGCCATAAATTGGCTTCCAATAATTTTAATCATCGCACTTTTAATATTTTTTATGAGACAACTTCAAGCTGGTGGCGGTAAAGCCATGAGTTTTGGTAAGAGTCGCGCTCGTCTTTTAACTGAGAACAAAAAGAAAGTGACTTTCAAAGATGTGGCTGGTGTGGATGAAGCCAAAGATGATTTATATGAAATTGTTGAATTTTTAAAAGATCCAAAAAAATTCACACGTCTTGGTGGGCGCATTCCAAAAGGGGTTTTAATGGTTGGTCCTCCGGGGACTGGTAAAACCTTACTCGCTCGCGCTGTTGCCGGTGAAGCTAAAGTTCCATTTTTTACTATTTCAGGTTCCGACTTTGTAGAAATGTTTGTTGGTGTTGGGGCCTCGCGCGTGAGAGACCTCTTTGAACAAGGAAAAAAGAACGCACCTTG
>JAKUPT010000037.1 GCA_022450595.1 Bdellovibrionales bacterium | reverse complement strand
AAAACAAAAAGTATCATTTTTTATGACATTCCTATGATCTTCATAATTCCGAATTTGCTGAGCAAAACTTTGTCACAGGCTTTGAGCAAATCTTTTTAAACAAAGGTTTAAAAATCAATTATATACTTTTAAAAAAATCTTAAAAATCATGATTAAATTTTGAAAGAGTGCTTTTAACTAAATGATTGCTAAAAGTGGCGTTATGATTGCTGTGCTTTTCCATATGCACAAAATGTATAACGCCATCATGTTTTAGCCCAGTGACTCGAATAGCACCCACAGCATGGTGACCAATAATTCTAACTTCATAAATGTTTTTACTGCCATTTAACTCGACTAAACCAGAGCTTCCTGCGTGGCTGCTGCCAGAGTACCTTGTCATAGCTCTAAGAATTTTTTTAACGGCAATCAAATCTTGTGGCCGATCAGAATAAAAGAATTCTTGAAGGATTCGACTGGAAAACTTAAGAGCAATAGGAATACCGTTTGGACTTTCTAAATTGTAGAGTTTATTTGGAGTCAAAAGATCAGGACGCTCAATGATCTCATTCCAATCATATTTTTTTTGTCTTACAGGTTGGTTATTTGGGAGCAAGTTGCTGAGGCGATCTTTGAGTAAAGTGTGATTTGTCTCCACTTTGTACATTTCTTTAACGGCCTCAATGGTCTTATCACTTAAGGCCTCATTGATGGCTTTGTCTAAAGTTTTTTGATTCATTTGAATTTGTTCAACAATTAAGTTTAAACTTTTTTGTGCATTTTCAGTGTTGATTTTTCCGTAGCTAGAGGTGGCCTCAATGAGTAATGACTGGTAGCTTTCTTCTAAAGTTTCAAGTTTATTAAAAATAGACTGCTGAGTGGCTGGCTCTTCAAAGATAAATTTACAGACACCATCAAAGCCTAAGCATTGAACTGTCAACAAAGTGCACACAGTGCCCAAAAGTAGTTGTAAGATCCCATTTCCCATAGATTTCATAAGCTACAAGTATATATACAAGATCAGTACCAAAAGCTGAGCTTTTTTAAGTATTTACCAGTAACTAGTAGTTATTTTTATAGGACCTAAAACATATGCTTGGCAGGCCACTCGCTCGGACTCTTTTAAATGAAATTTCTTTTTTAGTTGAGCCTCTGTAGTGCCCACTTCAGAGAGGTTGTTATGGCCTTCAAGCACTTCAATCACACACTTATTACAAGTGCCTTCCCCGCCGCAGGAGCTGGCAATGGGCAGTTTATAAGCTTGAAGCTGTTGCAACAAAGGCATTTCAGAGTTCACCTCTAGGGGCTGAAATTTTGAATCTTTAAAGCAGACCTTGGGCATATAGATATGTTATGACAGGGCCTATGGAAAATATAGCAATATTAGGTGCCAGTCGAGGTTTAGGGCTGGAGTTAGCAAAGCATTTAAAATCCAGCGCGAATCTGTTTCTTGTGGCAAGAAATATTGAATCTTTAAAAGCAGAATTTTCAGCTCCACACACGCTGCAACCTTTTGATTTCACTCACGAGGCCCAGTGGGAAAATCTCTTTCAGCAATTAAAGAGTCATAATGCTCAAAGAATTGTTTATTGTGCAGGCGGTGGGCCTTATGGGGACTATGCCCAAAAGGCATGGAAAGATCATATGTGGGCCTATAATTTAAATTTTTTGTTTCCAGCCTTCTTACTGCATAGTTGTTTGAAGGAAAGTAAGTTATTTCAGCAGTTTATATATGTTGGTTCAGATATTTGTGAAGCCAGGCCTGATCCAAAAGCCGCCAGTTATAGTGCTTCCAAGCACGCCATGAAAGGCCTATTGACCTCAATACAGTCCGAGGCCCCAGAGCTCGATGTGAGGCTTTTTAGTCCAGGCTATATGGACACTTCTATGCTGACTCCTAATGCAAAACCTCGTCAGAGCCAAATGAGCCTTTTGTCTCCAGAGCTTGTTGCAAAACAGCTGTGGCAATGGGCGCAATCTCCTCAAGGTGATAGACATAAAATCTTGCCTTCGATATAGATAGTGGGTGTTTTCAACAAGGGAGAATCTCGTGGCAGATAAAAAAGAAAAAGTGATAATTGTTGGTTCTGGACCGGCGGGTTTAACAGCCGCTATTTATGCAGCTCGTGCTAACCTTGAGCCCTTAATGATTGAAGGTGAAGAAGTGGGTGGACAGCTTATGACCACCACTGATGTGGAAAACTATCCTGGATTTGCTGATGGGGTGATGGGCCCAGATTTAATGATGATTATGAGAAAACAAGCCGAGCGCTTTGGCACTCGTTTTATTTCTAAAAACGTCACCAAGGTGGACACATCCATTCGACCATTTAAACTTTGGGTGGGTAAAGACGAATTTGAAACAGACTCCATCATTATCAGCACTGGCGCCAGTGCTAAATACTTAGGTCTTGAAAGTGAAAAGGCTTTTCTAGGGCGTGGAGTTTCTGCCTGTGCCACTTGTGATGGAGCCTTTTTTAGAGACAAAGAAGTTTGTGTGGTCGGCGGTGGAGACACCGCTATGGAAGAGGCTCAGTTTTTAACTCGTTTTGCAAAAAAAGTTTGGGTCCTTCATAGAAGAGAAGAATTCCGTGCTTCTAAAATTATGGCCGAAAGAGTTTTAAAGAATGAAAAAATTGAAGTGATGTGGAACACAGAGGTTAAAGAAATTTTGGGGACTGATAAAGTAGAAAGCATTCGTGTGTTTAATACTAAAACCCAAGAAGAAAAAATAATGCCTATGGAAGGTGTGTTTATAGCTATTGGACATAAGCCCAATACCGAAATTTTTAAAGGTCAGTTAGAATTAAATGATGTAGGATATATTATCACCAAAGACAAATCCACCTACACTTCGGTCGAGGGTGTTTTTGCTGCCGGTGATGTTCAAGACCATGTTTACCGTCAAGCAGTTTCAGCAGCTGGTACGGGTTGTATGGCTGCAATCGATGCAGAAAGATGGCTTGAAGCGCAAGGTGAGTAACTCAATTTGTGCCATTTCCATGGAGGGAGCTAGCACATGGGCAAAAAGATCAATACTAAAGATCTTGTAGACAAAATTGACAAGATCACTAAAGAGCGAATTTCAAAAGAAAAAGTTGTCTCTTTAGATGAGTTTCGCAAACTTAAAAAACAACAAGAGCCTCATACCATTCTTATTATTGAAGACGATGAAACTATGCGCTTAGCTATGAAGCGCATTTTTGAATCAGAAGGTCATGCAGTGCTTTCTGCCGCCGACGCCACAGAGCTTTCAAAGTTATTAGAAGATGCCACCTTAGACTTAATCATTTTAGATGTGGGCCTGCCATGGATCAATGGCTTCGAATTGGCAAAACTTATGAAAGAAAACAGAGACTTAAAAAGCATTCCGTTGATTTTTGTTTCAGGTCAAACCAGTGACATTGATGTAAGACGTGGGTTTGATGTGGGAGCAGATGACTACATCAAAAAGCCTTTTGATGTGGAAGAGATTAAAAAATCTGTACAAACTCTTTTAAAACTCAATAGTTAGTTCCAAAGATTTCTACAAGTTTGAAACGATATTGTTTTTGAAATATCAACTAATGTAGCTTTGAATTCAAGGCTCACAGGGTTGGTGTTTTTTCCATTTTTAATAATCATAGTAATAATTTTGTGAGCCACAGATTGAATTTCAGCACTCTCTGCTGCAGCAAAGATATTAAAAAGCTGATTTTTCACTCCAAGTGCAAAGAGATCTAAATGTCTATTGTGCCTGTTGTTTTGTATGTAGATTAAACTTTTATTTAAAAAATTCTTGGCATGAACATGTTCATTTTTATTGTCTGACATAGACATCATAGTGACATCAAACATTCTTCTTTCGAGTAGGTCTAATACATCTTTTGTTTCTAGTTTTGCTTGTGCTAAATCCCAAAAACTCTCTAAAGCAAGAGACCTTGTGTTTTGCGTGATTGAAAAGTTTTGTCCTTTGAAGCTAAAAAGCTCGTTTGGATGAAAAAAAACATCAGCTAAATGCTGCATTAAGTATTTTGTCACCGAGTATTTTACTTCAGAGTTTTTTAATCCGTGACGAATTTGACCAAAGATATTTGATTCCCAAATACGGTCGGTTTCCATAAGTGCATAAGTCATCACCTTATCAATATCACCAGTAGTGATATCGTAGCCTCTGAGGTTTACAATTTCTGCTGTTTTATTATATTCCGGTGTGGAAAAATCAGTTTTCGCAAAACTTAAGACTGAAAAATGCAGTACTATAAATATAGTTAATGAAACTCTCATAAATTTACCTTGGCTTTCTTGAACTAGATGAAGACTAGGGGAATAAGAGCAAATTTTCCATGTATTGTAAGCATTACAGTAGTCTTTACTGTGAAGAATTTATCACATTTTTGGCTGCCATAAGAACATCTTATGGCAGTGTCAAAGCTTTAGGCATCAAATTCACCATTTTTCAGGCGTGAAAAGTACTTTTTAGTTTCAGCTCGCAGTTTTGGAAATAACAAGATGACTGCTGTTAAGTTGGGAACCACCATCAGCCCTAACATAATGTCTGAAAAGGCAAGAACAGGTCCAAGCTCTCTCACAGCTCCTAATACGATCAAGCAACAAAACACAGTTTTGTAGACCACAACACTTTTTCCACCAAACAAGAAGTTGGATGCAATTTCACCGTAGTATGACCAGCTTAATAAAGTGGAATAAGCAAAAAGGCTCACTGCAATGGGCACAAAGAACTTACCAAAGCCATGTAAAGAGTCATCAAAGGCAATCGCCGTAAGTAGTACGCCATTGGCTTCTTGGTTTTTCCAAGCACCACTTAAAAGAATCACTAAGGCCGTCATTGTACAGATTAAAATGGTATCTACAAAGGGCTCAAGTAAGGCGACCACACCTTCTCTAACAGGTTCTTTAGTGGTTGCCGCTGAGTGAGCCAAAGGAGAAGAACCAAGGCCTGCTTCGTTGGAAAAACAAGCTCTTTGTACACCTTGTTTGATCACTTCTCGCACAACGATACCAGAAAAAGCTCCAACAGCGGCTGTTCCATTAAAGGCATCATTAACACTTCTGTATAAGTAATAAGGAATTTCAGAAAGGTTTGAGAATATAACTACAAAGCAACCTATGACATAAAGTCCACCCATGATTGGGACAAGCTTCGATGTCACACGGCCTATACTTTCAATACCACCAATAATAACAATGGCAGTAAGTACAGCAAGGGTGATCCCTGTGATCCAAGGGTTAATATGAAAATTACTCTCTAAAATTGTGGCCACTTGGTTGGATTGGAACATGTTGGCAGCACCAAAGCTTCCGCAGATACAAGCCACAGAGAAAAATATAGCCAGTGGTTTAAACTTAGGGCCTAATCCATTTTTGATATAATACATGGGCCCGCCACGAACAATGCGACCCGTTCCTTTTTCACGATACATTAAAGCTAAGGTCACCTCTGAATATTTAGTGGCCATACCAACAAAACCCACCACAATCATCCAAAACACGGCTCCAGGGCCTCCGCCATGAATGGCCACAGCAACACCTGCGATATTTCCCAGTCCCACAGTGGCAGACAGGGCAGTACATAAAGCTTGAAAGTGAGAAATTTGTCCTGGGTCATCTTTATCGTCATAACGGCCCATAACAACTTTAATAGCGTGGATAAATCCTTTAAACTGAGGTATCCCGAGCGCGATGGTAAAGAACAGCCCCGCACCGACAAGTGATACTACAAGAGGGGTACTCCACACGTAATTTACGGCTTGAACCAGAAATTGTTCGACAGTTTCAAGAAGACTCGTTTCGTCCATGCGAAAGCTCCTAAACTTTTTATGTTCATTAATTGTTAAGATCTATTTTAACTCATAACGAATAAGTAGGAGCATGACAACTATTGTATTTTTTTTATGAATCAATTGACAGCACTTATTTCAGTTAAAAAAAAGCCCCGTTAGGGGCTTTGTTTTTATGAGCTAGGAAGCATTGTTTTTGGGATTCCGCGTGGAATAGCTTCCAAAAGCTTTTTTGTGTAAGGGTCTTTTGGGCTTTTATAAATGCTAACCGCGTCAGACATTTCTACCACTTTCCCCTTATTCATCACTGCCACTTCGTCGGAGAAGAACTTAACAACCGCTAAATCATGAGAGATGAACACATAAGTTAGTCCCATCTCTTCTTGTAAATCTAAAAGTAGATTTAAAATCTGAGCTTGTACTGACACATCAAGGGCTGAAACCGACTCATCACAAATAATAAAGTCAGGTTCAACAGCTAAAGCTCTTGCAATACAGATACGTTGTCTTTGACCACCAGAGAATTCATGAGGGTAACGATTTAGCATCTCAGGTTTAAGCCCTACTTTTTCCATAAGGCTGGCGGCTCGGTCCATTTGCTCTTGTTTGTTTTTTCCAATTTTATGAATAATCATTGGCTCCATAATGGCCATGCCTATAGTCATACGAGGGTTTAAAGAGGCGTATGGATCTTGAAAGATGATTTGCATTTTTTTGCGCATTTCACGCATCTCTTCTTTGTTGAGCTCAGTGATATTAGTGCCGTTGTAAAAAATGTCCCCATTAGTGGGCTCAATCAGGCGTAAAATGGTTCGCCCCAGTGTGGTCTTTCCACAGCCAGATTCGCCAACAAGTCCTAAAGTTCTTCCTTTATGTACCTTTAAAGACACTCCATCAACAGCTCTGAGCCACTCGGTGACTTTACCAAAAAAGCTTTTGTGCAATGGGAAGTGTTTATTAATATTTTTAATCTCTAAAAGAACAGGTTGATCACTTGTAATCGGGCGAACAGTTTTTTCAACAGGTGTTGCTTTGTAATCAATTTCTTTTCCATCAACAGTCATAAAGTCACTCACTGTGGGGAGTCTGGCAGGATTTTGCTCAAGCATTGGTCGGCAAGCAATAAGTCCTTTTGTGTATGGGTGTTTTGGTTGTTTAAAGATTTGTTCGGTAGTGCCTTTTTCAACAATGTCTCCGCGGTACATAACAACAACATCGTCTGCAATATCAGCAATCACACCAAGATCATGAGTGATAAATAAAACACTCATGCCATATTTTTTTTGTAAGTCTGCAATCAGTTCTAAAATTTGTTTTTGAATAGTCACATCAAGGGCAGTGGTAGGCTCATCTGCAATTAATAGCTCTGGTTCACAAGAAATGGCCATAGCAATCATCACACGTTGCCTTTGTCCACCACTCATCTCATGGGGATAGGCATGAACACGTGTTTTAGGATCAGGAATTCCAACTTGGTCCAGCAGCTCAATGGCGCGGTCTAAGGCTTGTTTTTTGTTCATTTTTTTATGTAGCATTAATGACTCAATGATTTGATCACCAACAGTGAACACAGGGTTTAAACTAGTCATTGGTTCTTGGAAGATCATCGAGATTCTGTTACCGCGAACTTTGCGCATTTTAGCATCAGAATGATCTAAAAGGTTTTCGCCATCAAAAATGATCTCACCATTTTTCACACGCCCAGGAGGGTTAGGTATGAGTTGCATAACGGCCAATGAGGAAACACTTTTACCAGAGCCGGACTCACCAACCAGGCCTACGGTTTTTCCTTTTGGAATATTGAAAGAAACATTTCTAACCGCTTCAACAGGTCCATCGTCAGTTTGAAACTCAACGGTCAGGTTTTTTATTTGTAAAAGATCAGACATAAATTTCTTCCTTGTTATGACTTATTTTTTAATTTTGGGTCTAAAGCATCTCTTAAAGCATCATTAAATAAATTAAATGCTAAAACTAATACGAACATTAAAAGTGTGGCACTGGCAAGGCCCCACCATACACCGCGGGCAAGTTCTTGCTTGGCGTTGTTGATCATAACGCCCCAACTTGGAGTGCCAGGTTCAACACCCAGCCCTAAGAAGCTTAAAATCACTTCACTTTTAATGGTCGAAACAAAGCCTAAGCTGAACTGAATTAAAACAATGTGGAAAACGTTGGGGAGAATATGGGTAAATATTCTTCTGGCGTGACTGGCTCCAATACTAGAGGCGGCTTGAACATATTCTTTTTCCCTATGTTTTATAAATTCTGCCCGAACCACTCGGCACAGCCCGACCCAAGTGGTGAGTCCAATGGCAATGCAAAGAGTGTATAGACTTGGCCCAAGAACTAAAGAAAAGGCAGAAACTAAAAGAATGTAGGGAATGGTATCGATGGTGGTGTAGAGCCAAACAATTCCCTCATCGACCAGCTTTCCAAAATATCCAGCAAGAGAGCCTAAAAGCGTTCCAATGATGACGGCTAGCCCTGTGCCCCACAGTCCCACAGTGAGAGAAGTCAGTGTTCCGTGAGCGGCTCTTGCCATAACATCTCGGCCCATAAAGTCGGTGCCAAACCAGTGTTCAGCACTCGGTGCTTGGTAGCTGATTGCATTGTTGGTTTCGTTAAAGCTTGGAAAAAAGAGCCCAAGTTTGCAGCCTAGAGCTAGAATTATGTAGGCGATAATTATAAAAAGACAAACCATAGAGAGTTTGTTTTTTTTAAGTCTTTGAAAAGCATCATTCCATAAAGAGTTTTGAGATTTACGAATCATATTTCCAGCACCTTACTTCAATTGAACTTTAGGATCGACAACAGCATAAAGGATGTCACTTAACAGTTGAAAAAACATATATAAAACGGCACTGATAAAAGTCATGGCCTTAATGACAGGAAAGTCAGCGTTGTTAATGGCGTTATAGATCAAGCCCCCAAGTCCTGGTAGGGAAAAGAAAGATTCAATCAATAAGGTTCCTGTGATCAAAAAAGGAATTTGAATCACAACCAATGTAATGATGGGGATCAATGCATTACGTAGCACATGTCTAAACATAACAACTTTGTTGGAAAGCCCTTTAGCACGAGCGGTTCGTACATAGTCTTGAAACACCTCATCTAAAAAGATGGTTCTAAAAAATAAAACATTACTTCCAAGTGATAAAGCCACAAAAATGATAATAGGCAGAGCTAAATAATTCCATTTATCGACCCAGTCATAGGAAATACCACTAATCGGAAAAAGACCTAATTTGTAGCCCAAGTAGTATTGCAAAAATAAAATATAAACCAAAGAGCTGATACTGATGGCCCCTAGGCAGACAACCATAATAGATTTGTCTAACACCCCGCCACGATAAAAGGTCAGAAGAAGTCCAATTGAGATGGCTAAGACCAGTGTGATAAAAAACGCAGGGAAAGTCAGGGAAACACTGACAAGCATTGGAGAGGTTCTAAATTCTTCCCCAAAAATCATTCTTGTGACTTCTTGTTTGGTCGCCCAACTTCTACCAAAGTCAAAAGTGACAATTTGTTTGATATAGTTTCCAAACTGTACATAAAGAGGACCACTAGTCCCAAGATCTTTTCTGATGGCTTCAATTTCTGCTTCAGTGGCGTACTTCCCAGCCATTTGAACAGCAGGGTCTCCACCAGCCACGTTAAACAGCAAGAAAGTCACAAGTGTGATTCCAAGTAGAATAGGGAACATGTACAGAATTCTTCGAATGGCGTATTTCAACATAAGTGATCTCTTTTTAAAAAAAGGGGCTCAACTTATGAGCCCAGTGGTTTTTAAAGTTCTGGTTTTAGCTTCTTTTTCTTATCCATATTTACACGGATGTATTTAAAGTTGTCAGAAATCGTAATATGACGTTTAAAGTTTTCAATCCAACCATGAGTTAAGTAGTAACCTTGTCTGTGGATCATAGGGATCATTGGAAGCTCTTCCGAGGCAATGTCTCTCATTTTATGATAAAGCTTTGTGCGTTTTTCACCAGAAGGTAAAAGCAGTGCTTGTTTGTATAGCTTGTCATACTCAGCATTGACAAAGTTTGATCCGTTAGGTCCAGGACTTACGTTTTCGCCATAAAGTAGCTGCAAGAAGTTCTCAGCATCCGGGTAGTCAGACACCCAAGCAATGCCCCAAATCTGAGCTTTAGCATCGTGAATTTTTTGAGTAAATTGTGGCCAAGAGTTTGGTACAATTTTAATGTTAATACCAATTTGTGACATTTGGTCTTTAAAAAACTCGGCCATTTGAACCGCTGTTGAAGAACTTGTAGTGGCAAACTCAAACTCAGGCAGACCTTTTCCGTTAGGGTAGCCTGCTTCCACCATAAGTTTTTTTGCTTTTTCCACATCAAAATCTTTATATGGATTTTTAAAGCTTGGGTCATAACCGTCAATGGTTGGAGGTATAATACTTTGAGCCACAATACCACGGTCATTATAAAACTTTTTTAGCGCCGCATCTGTGTTGTAGGCCAAAGTGATGGCCTGTCTTAATTTTTTATTTTTACCAAGAATTGGATCTTTCATGTTCATTGCAATGTAAGTTAGATCCGGCTCGGTGTTCACATGAAGTTCTAAGCCTTTATCTGCTAAATCAGTCACGATTTGATCATTGGCAATAGAGGAATCAAAATTATCTTTAGGGATTGATAGAATATCAAGATTGCCCTTCATAAAGTTCAACCAACGAGTTTGGTCCTCTGTGATAATGTTAAAGACTAATTTATCCACAAATGGAATTTTTTTACCGGCATCTTTTAACATAGATTCAGGATCTTCTTCGTCTTTTTCAGTCGGGTAAGTCATGTCGCGAAAGTTGGGGTTTTTGACCAAAACAATCTTGTTACTTTTAATCCAATCTTTAAGAATAAAAGGTCCCGTTCCAACAGGGTGGTTGATAATCTCTTCACCGTACTTGTCCACTACCTCTTTAGCTGTCGGTGCGGTGTAGGTCATCGCTAAAACATAAATCAGCTGATGATAAGGCTTTTCTAATTTGATCTGAATGGTGTTTTTATCTGTGGCTTGAAGGCCTTCAATTGGAGTGTCGTAATCCGCAAGACCTTTACGCATCTTTTCACGCCAGTCAGACACGCCTTTTACTTTACCATCGAACACCCATGTGCCTTGAGACTTATTGGCAGGATCTAAAAGTCTTTTCCAAGAATAAATAAAGTCTTCAGCAGTAAGCTCACGACCTTTGCCTTCTTTAAAGGCTTCATTGTCTTGAAAGAAAATGCCTTTTTTAAGTTTGATCGTATAAGTGAGTCCATCCTCTGAAATTTTAGGCATGGATTCGGCAAGAAGGGGTTGAACAACTAAAGGTCTCTTTAAGTAGTGATACTCGTATAAAGTTTCAAAAATTTGTGAGGAAACTTGAGAGGCATAATAGTCTTCCGCAAAAACCGGATCCAAGGCTTTGACATCACTGCCGTAGGCAATGCTAATGGAATTTTCAAACTTCTTTTTGTCGCTCGTACACGCTGTGAACATTGAAATGCTCAGTAAACCAATTGTCAGTGATGTAATGATTTGCTTAATGCAGCCCATGGAATCCCCTTCCTGCTTGTTATTTCCACTGTTTGAGTACCTGATAGGTCACAAAAAAGTCAAGGTATATCAATAATTTAACAAACTAATTTGGGGTTGTGTTTTGCTGCACAAACCCATTGCAATGGGTCTTTTAAAAAATGGCTTTCCCAAAAGACACGAGAGCTTTTTTAGTGTTAATCTAGGGTTATGATTTTAAAAATATTCATGTTTTTACTTTTTATCATTAATGCCAGTGCGCAATATGCTTATTGCAATGATAAAAAAAACTTTTGGACACCCATTGATAAAACCCATGAGGTGGTATCAGAAAAGATAATTCAATATTCCTCAGAAATAGATGCCTATTTTGCAGGCAAAAAGTTTGAAGCAGAAACCAACAACTCCTATATCAGAACAGGTTATCAATTCAGTAAATATGGCAGTAACCCTTTAAACCAGGAGTTTTTGTTTAAAGCAAAAATTGAACTGCCGCAGCTCGAAAAAAAGCTCAACCTGATCGTTGAAGACATTCGCCGGATTGATGACGAAGCCACTGGTGGCAACAAAGTCCAAACGGGCACCCAAGTGGACCGTGTGCAAGACTTAACGGCCGCCTTGCGTTTTGAGTTTTTAAAAGACTCTAACTGGAAATTAGATAATGATGCTGGGATAAAAGTAAAGCTTCCCTTAGATCCTTACTATCGTATTCGTGTAAGCTGGAAAAAGGTTTTGCTTGAAAGATGGTACTCTTATTTTTCTCAACGTTTTTCGTGGTTTAACTCCAGTGGTTGGGAGTCCTTTACTGATTGGTATTTTGATACGCCCATTTACCCAAGCCTGTTATTTAGATTTTATAATTCTTCTTATTGGAGTGATAAAAGTTCAGAAATGGAGTGGGTTCATAACTGGAGTTTGTATAAAACCTATTCTCCTAAACTGATCAGTCAGTACTACTTCTCCATTCAGTCTTTATCGAAAAATCAAGTGACAACTCTTCAGAGCTATTCAGTAGGGGTAAACTTTAGGTACAAAATTTATAAAGACTGGTTGTTTTTAAATATTAACCCGAGTTTGTCTTTTGCTCGAGCAAACAGCTTTTACAGGGAGTATGGAGCACTTATTGGTGTTGAGCTTTTTATGGGGTCAATCTAAGACTATTTATAGCTTCTTGAAGCTCATTGTAGTGATGAATCACGCGGTCCACTTTGTGTTGTTTTAATTTGTCTAAATCAGTGTAACCAAAAGACACAGCAATAGAAGCAATGCCGGTATTGCTGGCCAATTGCACATCGGGAAGGCCATCTCCAATCATCACAACATTTTCTTTAGTGTGTCCGGTCAATGAGAGAATATGATCTATAGTCATCGGGTGGGGCTTTTTTTCTTTTAGGCTGTCTCCACCTAAAATCACTTTCCAATCGTAGTGATCCATTTTTAAGTGCTGTAGTGTGGGGCGGATAAACTTTTCGGTTTTGTTTGAAAGTATCGCAACCTCTCCGTCCCAGTTGTCTAAAAAATCTGACAGTCCGGGAAAAGGCTTTGGGGATTTTAAATAGTGCTGTTCATAGATCTCTAAAAAACTTTGATAAAATTCAAGTTGAAGATCCGGGCGGCTAATAGCATCAGGAAAGACATCCTTGAGTAAAGACTTAATTCCTTCACCAATGGCCGCTCGTATTTTGGTCTCAGGCAGTGGTTGTTGTTTGTATTTTACTAAAAACTCATTTGTGGCAGAGGTGATGTCCGTCACTGTGTCGACTAGGGTGCCGTCAAAGTCAAAAATGGCGAGTTTGATCATAAATTTGGCCTTTTAAAAATGTGAGCAATTACTCAGTTTATTTGATGATGAATGCATCTACACCACATAAATGCTTAAAATTACAGCATATATTTTATTAAAAAATCATAACACAGCTTTATTGAAAGCGAGTAGGGAGAACTCGACTCAATGTATAAAATAGAAGGTATGTTTATTTGCATATAGGAGAGTTGCCAATGGGGTTTAAAACACCTGAACAAAGCCAAATTATGATCCGTAAGGTTGTTGCACCTGCCATGTTAAGCCCCAACAAAACTTTGTTTGGTGGTTATATTATGTCATGGATTGATGAAGTCGCATTTATGAGTGCCAGACGCTACTCAGGTCAAGCTACAGTTGTGACAGCTAACATTGATAACATTTCCTTTCTCTATCCCATAAAAGAAGGCGAGCAAGTGATCTTAACAGCTCGAGTGAACTATGTGGGGAGAAGCTCTATGGAGATTGGCGTAAGAGTAGAGATTGAAGATGCTTTTTCAGGAAAGCTCACTCATACAAACTCAGCCTATTTGACATTTGTAGCTCTTGATTCAAGGGCAAAACCAGTGTCAGTGCCAAAGCTGATGTTAGAAACAGAAGAAGATCAAAGAAGATATGAAGAAGCAAAGCTCAGAGTTAAAATACGAATGCGATTGCGCCGACATTTAAAATCTAAATTAAAAATAAGTAATACCACAAGAAAGCTTTTGCAAAAACCACCCACAGCATTTATCAATCCTGTAGCGGTGTACAAAGATTATGTTTACAAGATCAGTCATCGTTTAAAAGACCAATTAGAGAAAATTAACAGGGGACTTTTTTGAGAAGCATACAAGACTCAGCAAAAGTAAATTACATAGAGACACTTGTCAGTGAGAAGTTTGAAGACAAAACGTCAAAAAATATTCTTGCAGCCCTGAGCTTAGACAACCTATTGGGTATAAACATTGGATTGCTTGAAGTTCAAATTTTAAATTTTTTAATTCGTTCTAACAATATAAAAAAAATTGTGGAAGTTGGAAGCCTTTATGGTTACTCGGCTTATCATATGGCAAAAAGTTTACCTGAAGATGGCAAAGTTTGGTCTGTTGAAAAAAATCAAAAAAATTACAAGAAAGCCAAAGATTTAATTTCAAAAAGTTCACAGGCTTCAAAGATTCAACTGGTTGAAGGTGATGCACAAATAAAGCTTGAAGAGCTTAGAGACTTTGCGCCATTTGATTTGATTTTTATTGATGCCAACAAAGGAGCCTACGGAGATTATCTCAACTGGGCCAAAGACTGTTTAAGACCTGGTGGCTTAGTGGTTGGTGATAATACTTTTTTATTTGGCGCTGTTTATGAGGAAAGTGAGCAGAGCCATAAGATGAGTTCAAAAAATATACAGGTGATGAAAGACTTTAACCAAAGTCTGATCCACTCAAGGTCTTTTGAAACAATGATTTTGCCCACACCAGAAGGGTTGACTGTCGGCATAAAAAAATAAGACCAAGGTCCCTATACAAATCAGACTGACTACCCAATGCTTATCCCTGCTGATATTCTTTATATTATGAAAATAAAAAATATCTTTTTTAATCTATTTGTTCTGGGGCTAATATCTTTTAGCTTTTTCTATGGCTATAAACACAATGAGTTTTTAGTCTCAGGTGTTACTATAAATGCAGAAAATATTTTGATTTTTATTTTTTCATTTTTAGTTTTAGCTTTATCTGGCTTTGCAATTGTTAACGCTACCTATCGGTTTATAGATTCCTCGCTGAGTTACTTTCCAAAAACAAAAAGGGTTTTAGAATTTTTCTATAAAGATATTCCATTGATTGTATTTGGATCTTTTGCTTTGGTTTTTGAGATGTTTTCTTTTATCAAAGAAATGGCTCAAAACTTAATTGATATCTTTCAAAAAAGCCAAAATCCTGTTGAGGCCAAATCACAACCAAACGACTCTGCTCAAAAAGCAGCCCTTGATTTATTAATGGATGACGAAGATGAAGACATTGAGATGGTTCACGTTAAGTCCGTAAATCAAAAAATAAACGAACATGACAATGATAAAATTGAGACCTTGAGAAGAGTTGTAAGTGGTTTTTCAGACATTAAAAACTACAAGTTTGAAGGGGCCGCACAAGACACCCAGTATTTAAAAATTTATCTATCACCAAAAGAGGTGCCCTTAGATAAAAATTTTGAAATCTTCTCTACTTTTATTCAGCAGTGGCCCAAGTCCAATAAACAGCGTCTTATCATGACCGACTTTAATAGTCTTAAAGAGCCAAGCTTTATGGACGTGGTTGAAGGAAAAGTAAATTTGTCGCGAGTTATTCGTAAAAACCTTGCACCCAACACGGATGTGTTGGCTAAAGCCAGCATTAATAATCAAGTCTCAGAAAAGAAACTTTTCAGTCTTGTGAGTCTTTTAAAAGACCAATACGACGAGGTGGTTGTTTTAATCCCTGAGGGGCAAGAGCCTGAGTGGGAAACAGCCTATCAGGTGTTTAACTCTGAAGGCTTTGTACAGGCTAGCCGTCGTAATATCTAATAACCAATTTCTTTAAAGATCACTAAGTTATCACGATGAATCACTTCGGTGCTTTTTTTGTGGGAGTTGGGAAGCTCCGAAACAGCGAGGCCTTTCATTTTTATAAGCTCCGAGGTTTGCAAGTTAGAAATGCCTCGTCCAACTTCTTCTCCCGAAGAAGAATTGATTTGAACAATATCTCCAGCTTGGAAATCACCACTAACATCGGTCACTCCAACACTTAAGAGGCTGGCTTTTTTATGAATTAACGCACTCACAGCGCCTTCGTTAATAGTAATAACCCCACGATGACCAGATGAAAGACCAATCCATAGCTTTTTTTTGTTTAAGGCTGCATGACTTAAAAATAAGGTTCCAGGGCTGTCCTCGTGTTGATCGGCCAAGTTGGAAACAATTTTTTTAATCACATCTTTTTCAAAACCACTGGCTATCAAACCTGAAACTCCGCTTAAGTGGGCTACTTTTAAGGCCTTGAGTTTACTAGACATACCACCGCGACCATTTTCAGAGTGACCTTGAGACTCAATTTTTAAAAGATCATCAAAGTTTTCAATGCGCTTTATTTTTTTGGCGTCTTTGAAAAGCTTTGGGTTTTTATTGTAAAGTGCATCCACGTCGGTCAGCAAAACGAGCAGGTCTGCATCAAGTTTACTTGCAACAAGGGCTGAGAGCATGTCGTTGTCACCAAAGCTTTTACTTTCTTTAAGATGAGAGAGCTCTTCGGTGGCAAGAACATCATTCTCATTGATCACGGGCACTACATTGAGTTTAAGCATATTCTCTAGAGTGTTTCTAAGAGACAGATATTTTTTTCGATCCGAAAGATCGTCTGCGGTCACTAATATTTGACCGCAATTTCTTTTGCGATTTTTTAATAGTCCTTCATAAGTATTCATCAGCAGAGACTGCCCTACAGAGGCGCACACTTGCTTTTGCTCAATGCTTAAAGGGGGAGTTAGCTTTAATTGGTAGCGCCCCAGCCCCACGGCTCCAGAGCTGACAATAATAAATCGGTACTCGGGCATAGGATATATACAAATATTATCTAAAATATTTTGCAGCCTCTCTACGGCAATCTTACCATTAGACTCTGTTAGAACAGCAGTACCAAGTTTAATGACGATGGTTTTTGTACTCATTAGCGATTTGTCTCCAATAATTAAATACTACTGCACGACGGCTTCAGAACAAAGGTTAAAGCTTTGGTTTTGAAAAATCAGCATGAATTTTAAAAAACTCTTCAACTGTTTTTCGATAAATTTGAGGCTGCAGCTTAATGCCGTCGAGATGACCAGACTCCTCTAGGTCTAAGACCTTTAAATCAAGATGGTCATGGCCTTCAAATACGTCGGCAATGGACTCAGGCGGTACAAGCAAATCCAGGTGCCCTCGAATACTAAGTACCGGAAAGTCTTTCCTAAAGCTTTTTAATTTTTTTTGCACAATAGTTTTTAGAAATGGTCCTCGCCATAAAAAGTAACTAAAAGTTGTAACACCGGCGCGGAGCGCTTTGTTGGGGATTCGATCAATGATGGAAAAATAGTTTTCAAAACTTTTCCAAAGGTTAAAAAATGGCCCTCCGTCGCAAATCCATCCCAGTATGTTAGGAGGGGTTTTAAGTTTGGCAAGAGCGTGAATGGCTCCAAAAGAAGGTGACGATAAAGAATACACAACAATTTTTCTATCTTTGAAGTGTTGGAGCACATTATAAATGGCATTGCCCCAAAGCCTATCCAGTCCAAATGTCAGTTGCATGGATAAAAACATAGCCACTTTATGAGGAGGTGTTTGAGTGAGCATGGGATTGTAGGGGAGGTTGAATCGAAAACTATCAAAGCCTAATTTATTTACAAGTCTTGAATGGCGCTTTGTTGTATGCATATTGCCCCCGTAGTGATGAACAAACACGACTAGCACGCCTGAGTCTTCCCCCTTTTGTGCTTGTGTGAGTTCACCACCGTAGGGCCACATAGCTAAGACCAGAGATCTTTCCAGTTCGTTTGGGTAGCGCTGACACTGCCCATTGGAACTTTATTAATATAAGAGGTCTCAAGTGCGGTTTCCGCTAAAACTTTCCCGCAGGCCTCAACGATCGAGTCTGAGTTAATACCATGATATTCAAAGATATCCACAGGGCGTCCACAACGAGAGTGTTTTCTCACGGCAAGACTTTCATGTTTAACACCAACGATAGAGCCAATGTTATCTAAAAGCCCTGGTTCTCCATCGTGAACACTCACAATGGGCACTCGTCTTCCCGCAATGGTTGCCACCTCTCCATCTTGAAGCTGCTCTTTAAGATGCAAGTCAGAGTTTATGCCGAGGTTTTGCAACAGATGTGAGTAGTTGTTTTCATAGCCTAAGTTTCCAATCAATAGATCCGGGCTTGTTACAATAATCACATTGGCATAAATGCCCTTTTCCAGCAGTGCTTGTGAAGCTTTAATAGCCTCATGGCCTAAAGCCCCCATTGCAAAGATGTGAACCACGTTATCTCCAGGCTCGTAACCGGTGTAACCTCGGTAGTCGATCAAGTAGTAGCCACCACTTAAAACATCTTCGTGAACACTACTCATAATCTCGTTTTCAGAGAGACTTTCCACAGAGTTCTCAGCCACACCAGAGTCCATAGGGTAATCTTTTAAAAATAGGTTTTGGCTTTGATCTTTTTTAAATCGCTTTTGACGCTTTAAAAGTTTCAGCATTTGCTTTTGGTCTTCACCTTTTGTCACACCACGAATAAGAACACCATTGCGGCCTTCGTTATCAAAGTTCATGTGGCGGTGAATGTCATCAGCAAAAATCCAATCAAGTTCTACACAAAAGCATGGCTCCCATGTGATCTGATTAGGAATTTGAATGTCTGACTTCCAGCCATGTTGAGCCCCTTCAGGAGATAAAGAAATGCCTGATGGGGTTCCTACAAGAATAAAACTCGACTGCCAGTAAAGGTCATAAAAGTATTGATCCAGTGCTCGTTTAATAAAAAAGTCATAAACGGTCATTAGTGGCAGAATCGGAATGCCTAAGGTGTCTCTTAATCTTCCAAAAGATCCCATGCAAGACATGGCATTGCCTTCTGCGATTTCAAATCTCAAGTAGCGATCATCATTTTCAGTTCCTGGAACTAAATCAGGCAACTTACGATCTTTAACACCAAACTCCTGTTCGTAGTCAGGCACATTAGGCGCACCAAAAACTTTGCCATCCATTGTTGGGTTCAGGTTGGTTGTTGTTCCCACATCCGGCGCCATATGTACAAAAAGTTCTGAAGTTTGTTTCCATAGTTTTTCAGAATCACTTAGAGCTTTTTGACCCTCTTGAAGTTTAGAGTCTTCAGCTGGAGTGTTGGCTATACGAGTTAGCTTTGACGTAAGCTGACCAAGCATCCACTGCGTGTGAGGGTAGCTGGCCATTTTTAGATTAATATCTAAAGTGTTTGGAGGAGTGGTGTTGTTCCAAGTCTCCATAAACTTTTGTTTATTGCGCTCTTTCAGCTCATGCTGCTCTTGGATTTCTTTATAAAGCTCTTCTCCGCGTTGTTTTAAAAACTCCGCTTCTTCAGAGTTGTCGTCAAAGCGTTTAAAAAGCTCATCTTCTTTAACACCAGTTTTTTCACCCAACTCTTTAATGTCATTTTCATCAGGAAGGGTTGAGTGGTTTCCTTGGTGAGCGGCCATCTTCATGCCCCAGCCTTTTAAGGTGTGGGCAATGATCATTGTTGGCTGACGTGTGTTTTTCTTACTTCTTTCCATGGCTTCTGCAAGGGCGAAGATATCGTGACCACCAAAATCACGTAGACCATAATAAAGCTCATCTTCCGTCACATTGTCAGTGAAGTTTTTCATATCGGCATGATGGTCAAGTATTTGGCTGACAAGCTCTTTGTGGTCTTCAATAAGAAGTAAAGCCTGCAAATGGTAGTCCTCAAGAGTTTCCTCGAGTAATTTTTTAAACTCTTCGCCGCCGGGCTTTTTAAATAAAGAGCGTCTCAGACTTCCGTGGCGAACCTGTATCACTTCCCAACCATTAGCTTCCATAGTTTTTTGAATTCTAAGGTCATCATTTCCATGCATGATATCCTTGTTACTTATACGGTGACCATCTAAGCTTTGACGGTTGTAATCAATGATCCAAGTAAGGTTACCAATTTCTCGTTCTGCAAAGTCAGGGACGGCTTCAAACAAAGAGCCCTCACGAAATTCAGCATCACCGATAATTGACCAAAAGTGCGCATCAGGAACTTCAAAGCCATGTTGCTTGGCATATCTGTAAGCTAAGGCTAAGTAACCAGCATTGACTGGGGGAATGCCCACGGTGCCTGAAGGAAAGTAGTTGTGATGATCAGGATCATAGTGAGAGTGATAAGATTGAAACACATACTCGCCATCTTTTGGAAAGGCACGAAGGCGATCCATGGCTGTGTTGGCTTCATCCAATGACAGTTTAGACAAATCTGATTTTAAAAATAAGTCTAATAGGTAATTAAAAGAGTGGTCACCAGGCGAGCCATGGGGTTTGTTGGCGATAAAATCAAATCCAGATCTGACCATTAAGTGCAAGGCTCCTAAGATATGAATAGAGCTTGCTGATGCCCCTGCGTGTCCGCCAATTTTTGGGTCACCCTTCATTTTGTCATCACGGTGATTGGCTCGATAAACCATTAAAGCAATATGATATAAAGTTCGTTGTACAATGCTTTCAATCACTTGTTTTTCATTTTTAGCACTCACAAAAGTCCCCTTAAGTTGATTTTGTCTGAATATATGTCAAAACGTGTCAGACACGATAACGAATCCGAGATGTAAAGTCACGATTTACTGGTTAGAATTAACAATTGTAAGGGGTTTTGTTGAATGGGGGTCAAGTAAGTCCAAAGAGCAAAGTCTTAGCACCGCTGTGGGGTGAATTTGAATGCGTTTGTCATTGAGGGAATTAAAAATATCAAAAGATTTTATTCTTCGACAGCCTCTGGGGGTTATTAAAAGCGGGTAGCCTGGCAAAATGCTGCCAAATGCTGAATAAAAGGTCTGAATGATGTCTCTGTCAATACGGTCCCCATGGTGAAAAAATACACGAGAAAGTTGATTCCAAACACCTTTGGGCGGCGCTGGAGTTGTAATAGGCAATGCAAAACAAAATCTTTGCACGGCAAAAAGGCCGGCTTGTAAATTGGTGCAGACATTTGGTTTTTCAACGGTGTCATAAATGATTTCACAGTCTTCAAGTTCTTTGCTTTGACGTAAAATTTCTTCAGCGTTTGTTTCATCTAAAATTACATAGGGCTCAAAACCAAGTTGCCTTAAAGTTCTGATTTGTTGGTCAATAAAAATGGACCCATCAGGCAGCTTTGTAAGAGACTGATAAATGGCATTTTCTTTTGCGTGTGTGAGTAATAGTGTTTTCATGCTTCTAAAATAAAATCCCACTTAATTCTAATTTTACCATCCTTTTCTACCATACCTTTGGGTGGGTTTGGAAAAGGAGCGGCCGCTCGAAAAGCTTCAATAGCTGCATCATCTAAATCTCTTAGGCCACTTCGGTCCATCACCTGAATTTTTACCAAATCACCTTTGTTATTTAAAACAATCACCAATTTAGTGACTCGGCTGCTGGTTGATGCCACAAAACGGCCTTGTCTAACTAGAGCTTCTACTTTTTTTCGCACATTAGGGCCCCAGTACTGCCTTAATTGCGACTTAATTCTATTATAGTAAGTGTAATACACATATTCACGTGTATTTAAGTAGGTTTCCATACCTAAGGCTATGTCTTTTAAGTGATCATCTGTTGCATTAGGTGTGCCCTGTCTCTGCCGGGCCGATTTGGCCATTTTTTGTAATTCTAATTTTGGTGCAAAGGGGTTGTTTGAAAATTTGGCTTTATTTTTTTCATATAAACTTTTGTGATTGTTTGCCTCTTTTTGAGGTTGAGGTTTTCCTGTTTGTCCATTTTTAAAATAGCCTTTATTTTTGGCTTGAGTCTGCTCTTTCACTTTTTGATTTTTTTCAGATAAAAACTCAGCTTCAGGGTCAATCTCCTCGTTGATGCTGCCTTTTTGCTCTACAATTTGTTTGGGCTGTTTTTGAGGCTCAACATACTCAATGGTGACCACCTCTTGGTCTTGGTTATCCTGTGAAGTAAACAGGCTTGCGAAGTTTAAACTAAAGACTCCCAATAAATGTAAAGAGAGTGATAAGAATATAAATAAAATAAATCTATTTTTGAAGACCGACATCAAAGTACTCATCGGCGGAAGCTTAAAAGAGTTTTAATAAAATAAATTAATACCAGTTAGTGTTTTACAATTTTATTTAAGACCTAAGTCTAAGGTATATATTTATTAAAAATGCTTTGAGATTCTACTGAGAGCTTAATACTATAAAAGAATGAAGTTTAATGCTTGGGCAAAAACAGATGTAGGACTAAAGCGCTCCTCAAACGAAGATTCTATACTTATTGATGAAAAGTTAGGACTCTTTATCGTGGCCGACGGAATGGGTGGTCATGAGGGCGGTGAAGTGGCTTCTTCCATTGCCGTGAAAACAGCAAAAGATATTATTCAAAATCAAAACTATCAAAAAAATATCACCACTGAAAATTTGATCCGCAGGGCTTTTGATGAAGCTAGCCAAAGGATTTTTCATAAAAGCCATGTGGAATCTCCAGAGCTAATGGGTATGGGGACCACCATGATTTTAGCACTTCTTAAAGGTGATAGGCTTTACTTTGGCAATGTGGGGGACTCAAGGGCTTACTTGTTCCGTAAACCTAAGCTTTGGCAGATTTCTGAAGACCACTCTTTGGTGAATGAGCAGATCAAGGCTGGGGTGATTAAAGAAGAAGATAGTGAGAATGTGGTGGGTAAAAATGTTATTACTCGCAGTGTGGGCTTTGAAAAAAATGTTCAGCCAGATGTTTTTGTTCGAACAGTACAGCCGAATGAAAACATTTTATTATGCTCAGATGGGCTGTCAGGAATGGTTCCAGATCGTCAGATGGCCCAGCTTCTAGCTGACACACCACCGGCTAAAGTTGTGCCTAAAGCCATACAGGCTGCTAAAAAAGGTGGTGGAGATGATAATATTTCTGTGATATTCATCCAGTTTTAGACCTGTTCGGGGAGTGGACTATTGACGCGCAACATAATTAACTTTAAACTTTTTAAAAGTGACTGTTTCTCGGCTATCTGTGTATCTTTAAAGTTAGTGCTATGAATAAAAAAACGTTTACGATATTAATCAGTTCGAATCGCAAGGGCCATACGCGCTCTTTAACTATCTCTTCCGGATGGCTTAAGGCTTCTTTGGTATTAGGGGTGTTTGTTTCTATATTGTTTGCAGCTGGGGTTGTGGACTATGTAGGGCTACTTCTACAAGCTGGGGAAAACAAGCGCTTAAAGGCTGAGTCGACTTATCTAAAACAAGAATTTAAAAAAGTAGAGGGCAAACTCGTTGCCTTAGAAAAAAGCCTTGAGCAGGTTTCTATTTTTACTAAAAAACTCAAAATGATCACTAATATAGATGATTCCGACCGAAGCATTAAGGCCTCACTTGGGCCAATGCCTAAGCTTGGTCAAAACGTTTCAGACTCTTATGGTATGGAAGACGGGATGCTTCCAGAGTCTGAGAGCCCTGGCTTTTTTGACCCTTCAAGGCAAATGGCCTCTGTGGGAGCAACCTCTTCAGCCAGCTCCAAGGCTGGAATGTTTTCTGAAAGAGCCATTTTAGATGTTGAAAACGGAGAATTGTCGGCAACAGCCGGGCGCAATTACGAAAAACTCTCAATTCGTATAGATCGAGCCGTGAGAGCCTCTGAGCTTCAAGAGCAAGGGGTGATTGCCTTACTTGGAACTTTGTCTGAAAGACAGTTTTTACTTGATGCCACACCAAGTATTCGTCCGGCACGGGGCTGGTTAACCTCTAGGTTTGGCTATCGTTTAGATCCTTTCACGGGAAAAACAACTATGCACAATGGAATTGATTTTGCCGCTCCTCCTGGCACTCCGGTTTACGCTCCCGCTGATGGTATTATTTCTTACGTGGGTTATGAACACGGGTATGGAAAGCTTGTTTCTATTGATCATGGTTACGGCGTTGTCACCAGATATGGTCACAACTCTCAAATCTATGTTGAGCTTGGTCAAAAAATCACTCGCCGAGATATCATTAGTGCTATTGGTAGTACCGGCCGCTCCTCAGGCCCTCACGTTCACTATGAAGTCCGTGTCAATGGCATCCCCGTAGACCCAATGAACTACATCCTTGAAGAGTAGGTCGGGACATAGGTAAGGAGTTGATGCTTAAGGCGTGTTCTTGCCAATAAGTTTATTTAGTAAAGAGTTTTGTTTTTTTATGATTTCTTGAATATGAAATAGAGGGTGGGTTCTTGCGATATCAAACTTATGTTTTTTATAGTAAGTACGAGGTTTATCAGGTGATTGTTTGAAGCCATTGAACACGTAGAGAACCTGTATAAGCTGGTTGAAATTAGCTACATTTGAATTCGGGTTCACTAAAGTGAGATAAAAGTTTTGTGCAGACTCTGTTTTGTACATATCCGTGACCTTTACAAAGATCATCTCTTTAGACATATAAAAAGTTATTTTATGTTTTCGTACATGCTGAGGAACAGCCTTTTTGCGTTTTGACTTTACAGTCACAGGATTGCCATAGTTTTTGGCTTGTTTGAAAACTTCAACCGGGTTGGCAATGTTGTCGCGATTCGAGTTTGCTAAATATTCCTGTTCTTGTAAGGGGCGATTAATGAAATTTTCATAGGCCTGAAAGAGTTGTTTAGAGCCTTGTTCAAAAAACAAAAAATAATCCTGTTTGGGTTTAAGCTTCACTCTGCCAAAATAGGCCGTAAGAACCTCAAGAGCCCTGTTGTAAGGAGATGGATCGCGAGACCAGGTCTGATTAAGAACTTCTCCCTCAATAATCATACGATGAAATTTAACGCCATTGGTATAATGATAGGTATTCCACTCTCGTGTGTAGCCATACAAATTGTGCCGTGACTGGGTCTCAGCAATCCGTGTTGTTTTTTGATAGTGAGCAAAAAATAAATTCATACACAGTGGGGGAGCGCTGTATAGGTTTTTGGAGCTTAAAACCATCAGTGCAATTAAAACCAATACTTTCATAACAGACCTCAATTTCTATTCCATTAAAGTCCTACATCAACAAAATATGAGTTTCAAAACCTGAATGGGTTTATGAAAAAGCTTCGGGTGGTTCTAAGGAGATTTGTCTTTACATTCCGTGATATATAAAAAAAGGCAGCCTGATTGAGGCTGCCTTTGAGAAGGATATAATTTTTATAAAAAATATTAACGTTTAGAGAACTGAGGACTACGACGAGCTTTGTGCTTACCGTATTTTTTACGTTCAACCATACGAGAGTCACGAGTTAGGTAACCGGCTTTTTTAAGTGGGCTACGGTTCTCATCATCAACAAGAAGTAAAGCTCTAGCAATACCGTGTCTGATAGCACCGGCTTGTCCGGCAACTCCGCCACCAGTAACAGTGATATAAGCGTCAAATTTGTCTTTAAGGTTTGTTGCTTGGAAAGGTTGGAAAATAATCATATGAGCTGTGGCATTTGAAATATACTCATCAGATTTACGGTTATTTACAGTAATTTTACCGCTTCCAGGTTTTAAGAAAACTCTAGCAGCACTAGTTTTACGTCTTCCAGTTGCGTAGTAAACTTTGTTTTCAGCCATTTAATTAACCCTTTCCTAGTTCAATTCCATTTTAACTGGCTTTTGAGCATCGTGAGGATGTTCTGCACCAGCATAGGCTTTCAATTTTTTAAGTTGCTTGCGAGCCAGTCTGTTTTTAGGAAGCATTCCCTCAACAGCAATTCTGATTAAATCAGTTGGCTTTTTCTCAATCATTTCTTGAGCTGTTGTTTCTTTCATAGAACCAAAAAATCTTGAGTGACGGTAGTATACCTTTTCACTCATTTTGTTTCCAGAAAGTCTTAGCTTTTCTGAGTTAATAACAACAACGAAATCACCAGTATCAACGTGGGGAGTGAATTCAGGGCGGTGTTTGCCTCTTAGTACAGTTGCAATACGAGTCGCGATACGACCAAGAGTTTGGCCTTCGGCGTCTACTACGTACCATTTTTGATCCACTTCACCCGGTTTTGCGTTCCAAGTTTTCATGACATTCCTTTTCAACGTTAATTTTTGCTCATTTTGTTAGCATGAACGAATTCGGGATTTATAGGCCATTTTAAATAGGACATCAACCGAAAACTGTTCAAAGATAAAAACTTTGCAAGAACAAAGGTTTAAAGCTCTCTACATTGCTTGTCAAGTTCTAAGGGGTATTTCACATTATATAGATACAATCCTGAGGCCGGTGCCGTGTCATAGGCTGCTTGGCGATTTTTTTTAGATAAAATCTCAGAAATAAGAGCTTCTGACTTGTTATTTCGGTGCATATAAAGCTGAGTGCCCACAATATTTCGCACCATTTGACGCAGAAAGCCATCTCCGCAGACCTCATATTCAATCAGGTTTTTGGACAATCGACGCCACTGGGACTTAAAAATGGTTCTTTCCGTGCTTGGAACTGGAGTTCCTGAAGTTTGAAAGCTTTTAAAGTCATGAGTTCCTAGAAATTGCTCAGCAAACTCATTGAGTCGGTCTAAATCCAGTGGGTAATAAATGTGTGCTGTAAAATCGGCCTGCAGGGCAGAGGGGAGCTTGTGATTGTGAATCAAATACTTGTAGGTTTTGGCTTGGCTAGATCCTATGGCGTGAAAGTCATGGGGTGCGAGCCACGCTCTTTTATAGACAATGTCTTTTACAGTCCATCGCCCATTTAGAGCATGCACCAAATTGTAGTTTTCAGGGTTTTTAGTGGTCCAAAAATGAAGGTACTGATTGATAGCATGCACACCCGCATCCGTGCGGCCGGAGGCGCAAACACTAATGGGTTCATTAAACAACTGGCTTAGAGTTTTTTCCACTGTCTCTTGCAAGGTAGGTTTGGTGGTGACATGTTTTTGCTTTTGCCACCCCTCATAGTGAGCACCATTGTAGCTAATCTGCATTTTTATTTTATATTTACCACCCATAAGCTCTTCCCAAAAAAATCATTGTATCAAAATAAGACCAGAGCAGGACAAAAGTTAAGCATTATGTAAAAAAAACCGATATTTAAAGTATGAATTGTCTTTTTGTGCGTAAGTGGTTTTTTCAATTAATGGCCTTTAGTTTATTAGTGCTAATAAGCGGATGTACAGCTTCATTTAAATCAATTCAATTTTCACAAGCCTCGTTGGCTTTAGAAAGCTATCAAAGTGTCGGAATGTATTTAGGGCAAGGAAAAAGCCTAAATTTTAATCCCCCAAGCTTTTCAAAAACAAATCAAAAATCTTCAAACACTGAGGAAATGACTTATAGCTGTCACTATGATCAAGCTGTGGATGAAGTTGTAAACTCCAGCAATAATTGCAGTGAGTTGGCGAATTTTAGTTTTAGTGAAAATAGCGGTCAAATGCAGTGGTCCCCAACACTCTCTCAAGAGGGAGTTTATGAGTTTCAGGTCGACATTGCATTTAAGAAAAAGAAGTATACAAAAATATTTGAAATAAACCTAAAAAAACAACCTTTATTCAGCATGAATAATGATTCTGGTTATGAAAAAGGTGACTCAGAAATTGAAATCATTTTTGATAATATTTTAAATGAAGGCGAAAAGGTCGCTCTTTATGGAGATGAAAAGTGCTCTCAATGGTTGGGGGAATTAGTGGCCGCTTCATCATCAGAGAACTTTAGGAAACTTCAAACGAAAAGTTTAAACTATGGCACCTATAAAATTCATGCAAAGGCTCGGTCAGGAAAAGCTCAGTTCCCTTGTTTAGATACAGGTATTGTGTACGAATATACAGCTCCAAGCCCTTTGGTAGATGTTATTCCTGCGACGTCAGTAGATATCTTCATTAAGGAAAGTGGAGAGAAAATTTTTATAAGAAATATTTTAGGGTTTATGAGGAGTGTTGCTGCTTCAGGTGGAGATTTGCCGCCTATAAATGTCCCTCAATATGAATATTTAGATACTGTAAAGGTTGTTGAAAATATTGGGGCGATAGTTCTTTTAAAAAGTTCTGGAAGTGTCGTTGCTTATGGGAAAGCAAACTTTGGTGGTGATACTAGTGCAGTCCAAGGTGAAATTAGTAGTGGTGTTGTAGATATATTTTCGACTGGTATTCTTGATCCAACTATATCAGTTTTAGCCGGGCCAAATGCTTCTATATTAGCTACTAAAGAAGATGGTTCTTTTGTGTGTTGGGGATACGCTGCGTATTGTGACACTTCAGGTGTGGATTTTTCATCAGGACTAAAAAAAATCTACCCAAGTGCTGGAGCATTCGTGGTTGAAAAAAATAATGGTGAGATTGTTGCGTGGGGTGATGCTTCTTTTGGTGGAGATATCAGTGGAGTCGACCTGTCTGGAGGAGTAAAATCTATTATTACTTCAGGTTCTGCATATGCTGCGATTAAAAATGATGACTCTGTTATTTGTTGGGGTGATGCAAGCACTGGCGGAAATTGTGGTGCTGTTGATTTTTCATCTGGAGTTAAGAAGTTAATTCCTGGTGTGATTGGAATGTCAGCACTAAAGAATAATAATGATTTAGTGAGTTGGGGGTTCGATGCTGGTCCAACAATATCAAATGTAGATAAAGTGCAGTCTGGATTCGGTGCTATGGCAGTATTAAAGTTTGATGGAACCGCAATGAGTTGGGGCGATGAAAATTATGGTGGAAGTCTAGGGGGGACAGACCCGGCGGGAGTTTCAGATTTATTATCTTTGGGTACTGCTTTTATATTGCTGATGGATGATGGAAGCGTGCAAACCTCAACAAATATTGCAACACACTTTGCAAACTCTATTGGATCTGAAATTAATTCCAATATTGTCTCTATGGAAAAAAACACTACTGGTGTAATTTTTCAAAGGGATGATGGTGTTATATTGTCTTATGCACTTCAAGACTTATTCGGCACTCAATTGACTGGTTTGTATCAAAATAAAGTAAGTGGTATGCAGTCTGTTTTTAAAACCACATTGGGGGGATATGTTGTTAAAGACCAAGACGATAAAGTGCATTTTCTTAATAGGTTTGATGTTATAGATAAGTACCCAATATCAAATTTTTTAAACAATGATATTAAAGACATAAAGCTATTAAATAGTAGTATTCAAAAGTCTTACGCTATATTACTCAACTCAGGGACTGTCATTACCACTCGAAATAACAATAAAGAGTTATATGAGCCAACAGAATTAAGTTCTTCTGTCGATCAAATATTTTCGACGACAGGGTTTGCTTTAGACACTTCTGGATTTTCAGCTTTAAAAAATGATGGTTCAGTTTATTCTTGGGGGTATTTTGTCGACGCTGAGACCTTTAGTGCTTTTGAAGCGCTCCCTGCGGGAGCTGGAGTTCAAAAAATTGTATCTACAAGTGGAGCCTTTGCCGCTTTACTCAATGATGGTTCAGTTGTTTCTTGGGGTGATAATGCTTTAGGCGGTGACTCTTCTGCTATTACAGCTTTAGATTCAGGAGTGGATGATGTTTTTTCAAATAGTAGAGCTTTTGCAGCATTAAAAGATGATGGAAGTGTTGTGACTTGGGGGGCTAGTTCTAGTGGTGGAGACTCAAGTGCTGCAGACTTTACTGGAGGAGTGAAAAAGATTTTTAGCACTCATCAGAATTTTGTGGCTTTAAAAAACGATGATTCTTTAACCTCTTGGGGATATTATGAAAGTATTCCTGGTGATAAAAATTTTAATGATGTGTCAACTCAACTGACTAATGTAATGGATGTTTACTCTAATTTGGGGGCTTATTTTGCTTTAAAAGCAGATGGCTCTTTAGTTACATGGGGGGGAGCAGACGCTGGAGGTAATAGTGACTCAGTATCTGCATCCTTG
>JAKUPT010000036.1 GCA_022450595.1 Bdellovibrionales bacterium | reverse complement strand
GAGATGAAGCGCTGGCCTATTGAATTCTGGCGGCAACTCATTGAGCTGATGCCAGAGGAGCACTTTGTGATTTTAGGCGGACCAAAGGATCAGTTTCTAGACAGCATCTTAAGCAACTCTGATTTAAAAAAAAGAAGTGTGAATTTAGCGGGAAAACTGAGTTGGCCTGAGACCACAAAGATCATTCAACAAAGCAAACTGCTTATCAGTAACGACACCGGAAGTTTGCACTTAGCTGACGTGCAAGGGGTTCCTTGTATTGCTTTGATGGGCCCCACAGCCTTTGGAACCCCTACGGGCAAAAGGTCGCGCACACTCAGTGCAGAGCTGAGTTGCCAGCCTTGTAGCAAAGATGGTCGCGGCAAATGCAAACAACAAACCTATAAGCTTTGTCTTTTTCAATTAACCCCTAATATTGTAAAAAATGTGGTTAAGGACACTCTTCATGATTAAAGGTTTATTTTATTTATTCTATCACTTTGTCGTTCATCCCTTAATGCTCACTATTATGATTGTAATAAGCCCTTTTCACAAAAAGGCAAAAAAATCACTCTTATTAAGGTTTCCAAAATCAGGAATGCCTCAATGGAAAAAGCCCGGATATAAATCAACAGCTCCCATTTGGTTTCATTGTGCCAGTGGTGAATTTGAGTATATGAAGCCCATACTAAGACACATAAAACAACAAAGCTCTAATCAAAAAATTATGGTCAGCTTTAGCTCGCCGACCTACCAAAGCTCTATTGAGTCCAATCCTGATGTGGACTTTTGCTTTGCACTTCCATTTGATTTCCCTGCCACCATCAAAGAAATGATCGAGTTTTATGAGCCAAAACTCTTAGCTATTGCAAGGACCGATATATGGCCTGAGATGATAAGACAAGCCTCAAGCATGAAAATACCAAGCCTTGTGTTTTCTGCTACTTGTGGTAAGCCCTGGTCAATTTTAAAAAGACTATGGGATGGTGTAGTTTACTCCTATGTGGATCAGATTTACTGCATAGATGAAGAGGACAAACAAAACTTTATCAAATCAGGTCTTGATGCTCAAAAAATCCATGTGCTTGGAGACTCTCGTTTTGATCAGGCCTTTTATCGTGTAGAAAGCAAAACCACTCAAGACCTTACATGGCTAAAATCAGAGACTCCTATAATGATTGCTGGAAGCACATGGCCTGATGATGAAGTGGTTTTAATACCAGCGACTCAAGAGCTTTTAAAGTACAATAAAATCAAATTAATTGTTGCCCCCCATGAGCCCACCCCCAAGCATCTTCAAAGCCTTACAGAGCACTTAAAGCAATACGGGCTGAACTATAGCTTATTTAGTGAGTCTGAAAACTTTCATGCTCAAGTACTAATTGTGGACCAGATAGGAATATTAGCAGAACTCTACCCCGTGGCTCAACTCGCATTTGTTGGAGGCTCTTTTAAATCAAAAGTACATAGTGTGATGGAAGCCTTAGTGTCTGGCTGCAAAGTCTGTGTCGGTCCCTATTACAAAAACAACCGAGAAGCTATAAAATATCAAAATGTGGAAAGCTCTGTCACAGTGGTGAATAACCCAGAACAAATGACTGAGTGGATTCGTGAGTTTCGGAACACAAAAAACAACATCCCACAAAAAGTACAATCTGAACGTGGCGCCAGCGAAAAAATAGCTCAAGTTATACAAAGTTATATATAAAAAAAAAGGGCCCTCAAAGAGAGCCCAAAGTGGATGAGTAAATATAAAAATGCCAGGCATTTCTATAAGTTTAAATTACTTAGACGAACATTCTATATTAATCTTATCAGATAGAGTGTCACCCCAACTTTGCCAGCTGAATGGACTCCAGTAACCATTAAGAATATCTCCAAGGCCTCCAAGATTATCATAAGTCATCAAATATTGAGAGACGTCATCTTCTGGCAACAATTGATAAACCCGGTCATATGAAGGCATTCTATTTCTGTAAGAATGCTTTAATAAATCGATCACTGCTTCATTGTGATCAAGTTTATGCATTTGACATGGTGTTGCCGTTTGAGGACCGTCATAGTAAATCATAGAGATAAACTTCTTATAGTCAGCAGCTCCACGTAATGTGATCAACCATGGGTCGTTTTTAATATCCCCAGTATCTTGTTGAGAGTTAGGCGGCTTAAAATGCTGATACATCATATAATAATCTTCTAAGAGTACAAAATTATCATTTTCAGGCACATCAATGGCTTCAGAACAAAGCATAATTCCACTATCAAGAAATTGAGCCAAGTCTTTTTCAGATATATCTAAATAATCTTGTCCATCAACAGTTTTAGTATCAATTAACTGTCCTAGAGCTGAGTTAGCAAAAACTCTCTTAAGAACCTGTTGATAAATATAATCAAACTCGTCTTGAGTGTATTCTAAAATATTTTTATCAAAACGCTCGGCCACCCATCTTTGATAGTTATTATACATTCCAATGTGCTTTAAAAAGCCTTCTTTATTGATTTTAACAGTCATACAACTTTGAAAACGCTTAACCGGAATATCTATTTGCGTATTAAGCACAACAAGATACATACCAGTCGTAAACTGTAATCGATCTCCTTTAACCATTTCACCAGACTTGGCTCTAGCTGAACTATAATCTTTGGTCCAACCCACAGATCCACCAAGTGAAGCTCGAGTTTTTAAACCCGCTCCTTTTAAATAAAATCGACCTTTAGTTGTATCAGGTTGTTGTCTTTTAAAACCAAGTAAATCAAGTTCAGCTGAGCCATTAAATTCAAAACCAGCACCAGCTGTTAAGGACACAGATCGATTTCTGTAAACACTATCATACCCACTCAAACCTAAATAATGATTGGTATGAATGTTAAAGTTTTGAGAAACACCCTGACGGAATTTCACATTATCTTGATCAATAATATGCGTGTAATAAAACTTATCAATAGTAATAAAATCCATTGGTCGAGTTCTACAGGCTATATTTAGTTGGCTTATAACATCCGGTAAAAATAAAGGTGCAGATTTTTTTGATAATGGATTCCAGCTACCTCTTGTATCAATTTGTGGATGAACAAGACTGGAGTCTGCATCATCTTCTAAAGTTAAATTTAAAAATTTATCTTCAGGTATTCCTAAAATCTCATGAGGATAGTCTGAATACATATATTTACAAAAATAGGTTGCAATATCTTTATCACTTGGAATGCCTTTTTCAGCTACAAATTCCTTCATCTTTCCTTTTAAGCCTTTGCTTGGAAATGGAAAGTCTGACTTATAATTCACCTTATTTTCTGCTTTTTGAATATTATGATCATTAGTATGTAAGTCATACTGAAAATTATATTTTGAGGACATAAGAGTGTTTAGCAACACTTCTTTTTTCAAAGGAGAGTTATACAATGTTGGAAATTGCTTCCTGGGCTCATCAAATATATCATTTTCATTTTCACTAATCTCAAAATAATTGAATTTATTCATTTTAATAAACTTTTTAAGATCTTCCTTAGCTTCATTTTGATAGATCTGTTCTTTTGATAAATATTTTTGTTCACTTAAAAGTGATTTAAAATACTTTTCACTCTCATTTTTAATAATGTAAGCCAGAGTATCATTAGTCACTTCAATGTCTTTTTCTAATGAATCAAAAACTTCACGTCCCCATAATTGACCAATATCAGTATAATCACCTTTATCACCTTTAATGGGCAGAAGATCACCAGACATTGTGTCTTGATTTAACACAACCTTCATATGAAATATTAAGGGCTCTAAGAGGATGTTTTTATAAACACCAGCGCCTGGCTTTTCATCGTAAACCATTCCAGATTCTTCAATATATTGATCAATATTTGCAGCATATTGACTCTTATGGAGTCTTACAAAATAGTGCTTTTCAAACTCTTCTAATTGAGACTCGTCATAGGTCGCTAAATAACCATCTCTGTAAGTTTCATCGTAGTTAAAGTCTTTAAAAAAGCTCCTTACAGTTTGTGCCGCATGCTCCTTTAGCTCATCAATAGACTTTGTATAAGAAACGGGTTTTTCTTTAGGATTCTCAAATGTTTTAATTTGAGGTTTATAATCCTCAAGTCTTTGCTTATTTAAACCATAGTAATCATAGTACTTTTGAAGCTTATCTGGATCTGAAAATTTAATCCCTAAAGCGCTCATAAAGCTTGGATCTTGATAAACTTTTCTTTCATCAAGTGGCAATATTTGAAAATAAACTGAAGCACGGTTATTTAAAGCCACATGCTCTTTAATAAACAGATCTAAATCTGTAATGATCATACTGTTTTTAACTTTAACCACATTTTGCCAAGTTGATAGCACATTATTTTCTAAGTTAAATCTATTTTTAACATCGTCATTAGTCATTAGTACCATACGAAGTAAGTACAAACCGTTTCTTAATGGCTCTACATCAGGCACCCCTCTATCAAATGAGTCAGGACGCAAGACGTATGGATTAAGTGTTAAACGGTATTTAATCTTAATCTTCATATCTAAACGATTGTTCACTAAATGTTGGTGACCAATTTTTTGTAATTTAAAAGATCTAATAAACATTTCAGGTCGTTTTTCAGGCCCAATAGACTCAGGACGCTCATGAGCTGGTTTTGACCTGTAAGACATTCTTTCGTAATGTTCTGATGTTAAACCAGAACAGTCTAAGTGCATCTCATCGCCTTCATATTTTTTATCACAATAGTTTTTCATTTCACCATTGGTAGTCACTTTTTGATTTAAAAAGCGACCATCACCACCAAATGACCAACCTGTCGTCCATGGGTTAATGGCAAAAGGAATCTCTTTTCTAGAACCATTTGGTCCAATAAATGTGGCCGTATCAACGATCAACCTCTGAACATCATAAACGCTGTGCCAGATACGGTCCTGCCACTCAATACACCCAGATTGACCGCGAACTTTCACGTCAGCCACTTTTCGTTCCTCTTCAGTCTCCCAAGGCAGTTTCACCATTAAAATTTTAAAGTCTTTATTAAACACCACACGGTGACGTGTTGGGTGACTGATACAAGCTCTAGCTTTAAAGTAAACCACACGTTCAGTATTTGTTTCTAAATTGGTATCCACACCATAGAAACGAATATCTAGTGGGCTTATTTGCCACTCAACAGGTAAAAACTTAGAAAGATCATCTGTTAGATTTTTGGTGTAATCGGCCAAACTATAGCTTTCATATCTTGCGCTGGTAAATTCAGGCATAAGCTCAACAGTTTTAGCATTGTCTAATTGAAAGTAATCACCAATGACAAATGCGCCTTCAAACTTTCTTAAGTGCTTTGGACCATTTACTGGAGTCACAGCAAGACCCAGTTCGTAACGACCATCAACTATGTTGTCTAAAACAAACTCATAAGTATTGGCCACTCGGCCTGCACGAACTTTAGCTCTAAGCTCTTTGCTCGTTTCGGTTTTTAGACTTGCAATTTTAGCAAATTCACCTGATTCCATACGGCCAAAAATATAAGGAACAACATCAAACTCACCCTCTTTTACATCTAGTGTAAGTTCATTGCCTTGATAGTCTCTCACAATCACTTTTGGATTAAAGCTGATATTCACTTTCTTTTTAGATTTTTTACCAGGAATTAATCCCTCTTCAATCACGTTAATATTCACTTTATCAATCCAAAGAGTTGGACGCTCTTCATATTTAAAACTTGAAGAAAACATATGGTCACCTGTTAGGTGAAGCATCGCCTCTTCTCCGTATAAAATATCACTTGGAAGCTTCTCATTTCTAGTTGGATCAATCACCGCTCTTAATGGAGCACCTGAGTTATAATAAGTACTCCACGGGTTCACAGCCATAGAGATTTTTATATAACCTCTTTGTGCACCTTCCGATCTGATAAAACGATCTAGCATTAAGTATTTTGGCTGAGACACAGGATTGGGCTTTAGCATTTCTGTCCAATAAATACATCCATCGCTTTCACTCACAATGTCATCTTTAATTAATTTATCTTTAGTCACTACAGAAAATTTATGTCCAATAATTGGTTCATTGCTGAAAGTTTTAAGACAGGCTTTCCATTCTAATACTTGATTAGGAATTAAGCCAAAAGGTCCATAACTTTCTGCAGGAGATAGCGTAAGATTTCTCTCTCCAAGGTAAAAGCTGGCAGTGCTTTGTTCTTGAGTTGCAGGCACTGCAGGTCCTCTTTGTTCATGTTTAAAACAGCCTGTCAGCATTAGCGTTATTAGTATTAGTAGAATTTTAGGCATTATCCACCCCCAGGTAGATTTGTATAGTTCTTTGATCTGCTTGCTCTGGAGTTATTTCAATTATCTGGCTCTCCACCCATTCAAATCCGATATAAAAATCACTTTTATTAAATTTATGTTTAGCACCTAAGCCCCAACCAAATCGATTGGAATAACCAAAAAGGTCATCTAAGTAGTAACTTGGTGCTGCATGTTGCTCTTGTTCAAAAAATAAAACCTCATATGTAGTTTGAGAAAAAGCTCTGTACTGGTCCAAATTAAAGCTTAAAGCATTTGCTTGAGCCACATTAACAGGAGCTTTAACATTACTTACAAATTCATATTTTATTGAAAAACCAAATTCTTTCATAAAACGATTATTATAAGAGGAAGTCACACTCCAACCCTGAAATGGGTAAATAAAGTATGAATCATTTGGCCCAAGTCTTCCCACAAGATTTCCGTGTACACTACTGTCTTCAGCCACTTGTGACGGCAGATCGTAAAAAGCGAAATATCCCAAATTTAATTTAAAGTTTGAATACTTAGAGATTTTGTAATCCAAAAACAACTCTTCAAAAAATAGAGTGGGAGTAGGCTCTGATTCCACAGCTTTAGTCGAATATGTTCTTGATGTAGGAATGGCCTGTTCTAAGGTGAGTCCGTAATTTAAATTTTTATAATTAAAATCAAAAGTCTGTAAGGCAGCAGGAAAAGTCCCTGAGCCCAACAATAGATCTCGTTCAAATGTGCTATTTTGATCTAAAGCACCTGCTTGCAACAAAATATTGTTATTTGGCGTCCACTCAATCATTGCATGGTTTAAGTTAAGACGGTTGCCAGAATCACTATCTACAAAAAAGTCTTGTGTGCGATCAGACTCAAAATACACACCGCCATTAAAAGACAGTCTTAAATTTTGCATTAAAGTCTTTTGATAGTCAGCCGACCACTGGATGATCACTCCCTCAGAAGTGGAACCATTGGCGTTGCTGTAAAACTTACCTTTTGCTCGGTAGTCAAATTTTACAACTGGTTCAGATTTCTGAACCTCAACCAGAGTCGACGGGGAGCCTTGTGCGTTTACACATAGGCTCAAAAAGGGCACAACTAGTGCTATAAATTGTTTAAAAAACTGCATTTTACTCATCCACCCTTAAGTATTACAAATTCTATTCCACGATATTTAAGGCTTAAAACTCGCTCAATTGGATTTGAGGTCTATAATTGACAAAATTAGTCACTTTTCGCGCAGAATGACGATAAACTAAGGGCTAAGTTCTCGCCATATACCGGAATTGACTCCGGAAAACTGATTTTATCAGGTCTGCCAGTCACACAAAAGAGATTTGTAAATTCGCAAAAAAACCCTAAAAAAAATTTAGAGTCTTTTTTCTTTTTTTCACAAAAAAAAGCCTCAAATCAACCAAATTAAGCTGTATAGGAGAATGGTTACAAGCCTTAGTAAAGCCATCTAAGCTCTGAGTTTTCATTTTGAATAGGAGCTCGAGGCGAGTTCGGGCGCAGCGCGAAAGCGCGAGTACCGCAGTGTCTGAGCCCGAGAGTTCCTATTCAAAATGAAAACTCAGAGCTTAGATGGCGAATAACAGTAAGAGGCTTAATAAAAAAAGGGGAAGCAAGTGAGTCACGCTGCTTCCCCTACCCCCCTTAGCAAGCCCCTTTTACAGAGCCCCAAGAGTTAGAATAAACTTTTACAAGATAGAGTCTGCTTTGGAGCACGAGCTCTTTTTTTAGCCTCACTGAGCTGCTGATGAGTGATTTCCATCATACGTTTTGTGGTGACTAATTTAGAAGTTTTTGGTTTTTCAGATTTAAACAAAGATCTGAATTTTTCAGCTATGGAAGAAGATATAACGTCCATAACAAGTGGCCATTTTTGAATGTAAAGCTTGGTCACTTGCTTTTCTACAATGTCTTTAAATTCTTTTTCTGACACATAGTTTTCACCAGCCAAAATAATAAGCCCTTTAAGGCCACCAAACATAAACTTTTTGTTAAATTTAAGACCATGGGCAGAAAAGGATTCTACAATTTCAGTCACTTTATCAGAGACTTTATGATGAGATTCTAAAACTTTTCTAAGATCTATAGAAAGACTCTTTTTATCTAATTGAGCTTTTGAGTCACTCATTTTTTGAGCCATTTCAATCATAAGACTGACTTTATTTTTACTTACACCCTCAATAAATCTGGCTAAAACTAATCTGTCGTCATAGCTAAACATTTTAGTTTTTGAAAACTCCTGCATTTGACCAAAATCAATGGGGAAAATCACTTTATTCTGAACATCTATAAGCTGATTCCCCTTGTGTCGATCAGGATCAAAAATTCCATGCATAAAAAGCATATTCAATGAGGACTCAGCAATAAGTCTTCCCACTTCCGGCTTTAACTCTTGAGGAAGCTGATCAAAAGTGACACCCTTTACAAGCTCAAGGGCCATAATTTTATCGCTATTATGAATTTGATCACTCACTTGAGGAACATGAAATTTCCAACCTTTTAAATCCATGGTTTTTGAAACATTCATATAAGCAGTTCTAGCTTTTTTAATCATCTCCGCTTCCAGATCAAACTTGATTTCATCAAAGATCTGCTCCTTTAAAGCTGCCACCAGACCCTCAAAAAGAGCTGAACTAGAGGCAACACCTTTAGCCTTAAGCCCTTCAATAAATCTTTCACTTAAAGTGATATTTGATTCAATCTGAACTTTAGCATTAGGATTTTGAACCAATAAAGCCAACTTTGTGCCATCAACAAGCTCCACTTCAACCACAGTTTTAATACTGGCAGAACCTAGAACTTGCTTCCAAGCCACAATCTTTTCAAACTCTCTTTTAGGTAAATAGGATCTAACAGCCTCAATCACTTGGTGCTTGTCCATAGCTCCAGCATCGTCTTTAAGCTGACGAATTTGACGATTAATTTCTTCATCAAAGATATTCCATATGCTTGCAAGCTGACCAAACTTAATACCCACAGATTGAAACACTTTAAAGAGTTGCTTCACATCTGACTTATCTTCACCTGATTGACTTAAAAGGTATGAGAGCGAAACAGTTCTTTCATGCTCAGGAATCATTTCAAGGAATGTCAAAAGCATTCTTTCGTCATTGGAAGACTTCTCAAAATTTAAAGATTTTCTAATAAAGCTTAATGGATAGGCTTCAGATTTATCAATAGAGTTTTTACCGGCACTTAATATTAACTCATAAACAGGCATTCTCTCACTGGCTGAAGAGTTATAAACATAACTTTCAATTTGAGAGCGAGATTGCTGGGCAAATTTATAAGCCTTTTCTTTAATTTTTGGATGAACTTTATTAGGGTCCGCCTTTGCTTCGGCCACAAAAGTGGAATAAGAGGATTTATAAATCTGATTGGTAATTTTATCTAACAGCTCAGGCTTTGTATCAGGATCTCTTAGAAATTCTATAAAATCATATCTTGTATTGATATCCATTCCAGAAATCAGCTCCGCCATAAGTGAGCTTAAATTAACCAAAGAAGGGTTAGCTTTTCTCCAATTATAGGTCTTTTCATCTTCAATAAAATTAGAAAGTCTAACTCCTTCAAGCTGAAGTCGCCATGCCATATCCTCTAGAAGTTTATCTTTAGCAAAGGAGTCGGCTTTTGTTAAATTATTCAATTTAAATAGAAAGTCATGAACTTTTGCATTCATAAAAGTTTCATTTGATTTTGATTTTACAATTCCATCTAATCTTGGAAGTAAAATCTTTTGAGCAATTTCAAAAACCATATCTCTTGAATGAATTCTTTCGTTTTCAAGGGATCTTTCCAATTGACTCAAACTTAAATGCTCATGCAAATGCGCTTTAAAAAAACTATCACTTTCAATTGTGGCACCAGTTTGAGTTAATAATAAAAACATCTTGTAATTGGATCTTAAATCCATCGGAGATTTAGTGGCTTTTTCTAGTATTGCTTTTTTTAACTCACGAAACTGATAAGAGTTGCCGTTTGATGATTTATCAAAATTGGCGCCAAGGTAGCCAGAAGGTGATATAACTCTAGCCCACTCTAAAATAGAAATTTTTGATTGATTTGAATTCTTATTAATCTCTTCAATAAGTGGTTTATAAACTCTTACAACAAACTGAAAATAAGAAGAAGATTCAATAAGTCGGCTTTTGAGTTCTGAAATTAAAGAGTAATAAGAATCAACCATTTTATAATCAAATAAAAGCTTTACGGTCTTCTCAAACATTTCATCGTTAAAAGTTTTAAACCACTTGTCTGTATCATGAGTTCCAAAATAAGAACGAATCACTGTCTCTCTATAATGCTTTAAATATTTCTCACTGCCTTTATCTTCCTTCTCCCTATCAGTAAGTTCATTCTCAACATGGTACTTTAATTCAGAAGTCTGATGATACCTATCCATCAGAAAAAACTTAAATAACCATATAGAAACAAATCTATTTGGCAAATCAAGCTCTTTCATCGCATCAAATTGAGCAAGAGCCAATGAACCTGTTTCAAGATTAATTTGGCTAAGTTTATTGGAGAAAATTTCACCATACACTTTTCTATGCAACTTATAAGGATCATAGTTTGATTTCTGAAAATGCTCTTTAAAGGTTTCTTTGTACAATTGAATAAACTCTTGTTTTAAAGGAATCTTTTCAGAGCCAAAAACAAGTGTGTAAATAAGAGGTTTGAAAAAATCATCTTTAAAAAGCTCAAAGGTATTTGCATTGGCTTTTAATAATTTTAGAGTAGATTTATTCATCCACTGAACACTTTCAGTGCCTGTATGAATAGAAAACCTTTCCTTTAAGGTCTTGGAATTGTTTATCACTTTTTTTAAGCTTGATAATGTTTTATAAAGTTCCGACTTTCTTTTATATTTAACATGATCTCTTATAAGTTGATGGCCCAAGTTATGCACTCTTGATAAAAGCACATCTTCATTCATGTTTAAGTTTCTTGCTATATATCTCCAATCAACCACAAATGATTGACTCACTAATTCAAAAGCCACCCAAAATTTTGCGTTATCAACAAAGTCTTGAAATACGTTTTGATAACTAGACACTATTTTTTTTGCAGCCCTATCACCAGCTTTTGCTCTCATAATTTGTTGTTGATAGTAAGTATAATGACTTTGTTTCTTACCATAAGTCAGAGGCAGCAAGCCTGTGGTTTCAAGATTACTTAAAAGTAATTGTCTTATCACCATCTGAAGATCGCCTTTAAACCATTCATTATACACATCGAGCATAATTTTATGTTTATGATTAAAGTTGTTATCTAAAATTGATAAATTCCCCAGTTCAGATATCTCTTTTAAATTTTTGTTATTTTGTAAATAAGGAATCACACGTTTTGCTAGTAATTCATAAGCTTTATTGTCCGAGATAAAATGAGTCGAATACTTTTGAATTTCATTAATATATCTACTTAATGAAGAGGCTTCATAAAGTCGCTCCAAGTAGGTTTTATAGTTTCTTTCTTGGTTATATATTGCACTGTTTTTGAGATACCATGAGTGTGGTCTTTTTGTATTAATACCTTCGGACATCTCCTTAGTTGTTAAAGCAAAATGCAAATTCCTGGCACTATATATTTTTAACTTTGATCTATTTTCTTCTAAGCTTAACTCTTTTAATATTTTAAAGAAACGGTAAACATACTCTCTGGTTGGTTTTTTTGTTTCATAAAGCATTTGGTCGATAGATAAAATCAGTCTATTAATTTCCAGCTGAACAGTCGGCTCCATGCTTTTATAAAAACTATATTCTAAGCGCTTAACAGCTTCCTCTAAAGTTTTAGGAGGATGATAATCAAACTTTTTATAAAAATCTCTAAAGTTATAAACTTGTGTTACAAATTCATCTAATGAAATATCTTTAATATCTATTGGCGTGTCCGTGGTTTTAAGACCAGTTTCGTACCTATTAAGAGTTAAATACATCTTTTGGCTAGAAAGTCTCACATGTGAAGATGGATGTGTGCTGAAGGCCGTTTCCACAGCATCTAGTACTCCCCCGGCTTTATCTTTTCCAAACAATCGGCTCAAGCCTAAATACACAGCCTCAACAGAGAAGCCTGCTTTTTCTGTAATAATGGCTCCTTCAAGGTCGGCCCTTATTTCAATGGCTTGGCTGGCTTGTTTTTTATAATGATCGTGAATAGATATTTTATCGTGTTGCACATGATCTAGGGGATGAGCTAACTCATGTGCGATAATCCCAATAATTCTTAAAATTCCGTATTTTATTTCTTTTTGTAGTTCTGGATCATGTAGATAGTTTTTATTATTAAAATCAAATTGATTGAAATTCATCATATGACGAATCAGTCCCGTGGTAATAAAAACTCTGTTGTAAATTCTATTTTTACCCACGTCTTTTTGCGGAATCACAAAAGCATTCACCATTGGTGTACTTAATAAATAAAAGCGATTCATTGAAACGCTACTATCCGCAACCATAGATGATTGTGCTTTTGAAAGCTTCTCAAATAACTCTTCAAAAACACGGTAGGCTTCTGAGGACTCATTGCGGTCAATGACCGTTCCAACTTCCCTTTCCACGTATTCAATGATTTCTTTTTCACTGTGTTCAGCAAATAAAACTGCAGTTTGTAGCAATATAACAATAGATATAACAAGACGTACTAGCATAGATCTCCCCCAACCCCATTTATGAACCCAATGGCTAAGGCAAGATTAATACCAAGTCATAATTACAAATTTTCAATACATTGAATTGAAATAAAGCTATGTGACAAAAAAGTAACAAATTTTGGAAAAATAAGTATTTCTAGACATTTAAAATCATAAGCATAAGTCATGTAAAATATAAGTAGGATTCATGAATATGGGTGTTTATGAATAAAATTTAGTGTTTTGCAAAGTTTATATAAAATTATTTCAAATAGAGTTTAAAAAGTTAAAGCTACGATCACCAAACCAAGAAAACACCTCTCCATTAATCCAAGCACAGTCATAGCCTAACTTGAGCATCTCTTGCTTTTTATTATGAAATGGAAATGGCTCTGACGAAAAAAGCAAAATGCTATTTTTTTGAGAAAACTCTGAGAGCTGAATGACTGGATAGTCTTGATCCTTAAAAGCATAAAGCTTTAAGCCCAAATGCTGAAACACAGAGTATATAAAGGTTCGTTCTCCGACCGACATATAGGGGTCTTTCCAAATTAAATAGATAAGATTAAGTTTTTTTATTTGGGAGTCTTTCCACCACTTTAATACCCCCTGTTGCTCCAAATCGTCTAGGCTCAGTTGTTTTTTATATTTTAACAATTCTGTCCATAAATAGGCTTTTTCATAAAGAACTTTACTACTTAGTAAATCAGCAAGAACATAAAGCTCATTTGGCACATCATTAATGGTTTTAATATGAGTGGCATAGTAGGGATAAGGGCAGCTCTCGGCCATTTGTTTTGTGTTTTCTTCTTTGTCTAAAATAACCAAATCAGGCTCGACTTTTAACTTGTCCCATTTCACTGATTTTGTTCCGCCAATGGCTGGTACAGATTTGATTTGATCTTTTGGATGAATACAAAATCGGGTTCTACCCACTAAATTTATACCGGAGTTGATTAAAGTCTCTGTCCAAGAGGGAACTAAACTAACGACATTCATGGTTTTTTATTATCGTGGACTTTGAGTCTATTTGCAAACCCGTAAGGACAATGACGACAAAGACTTTCGCAACAATAACCTCTTTTTTTTAAAAACTTTTCAGTAAAGACATAGTTGCCATTTTCAACATAGTAGTCTTCACCAAGCTTTAATTGAGAGCTCTCAGATTTGATCTTTTTGGTCATAAATTCACTTTACTACAAAATTTGTAAGCCATTGAAAAAATGGATGATTTTTTATCTATGTCAAAGCTTGGTTTAATGATAAAGACGCCCTGCACCCCCTTCAACTCAGTCTTGGTATTTACCTACTTTTGGACTAATGTTTTACGATTATTATAAGGAGTGTATCACTATGAAACGAGCTCATTGGGGCAGTCGAGTTGGCTTTATTTTGGCGGCTGCTGGGTCTGCAATAGGCCTTGGAAACTTATGGAAGTTTCCATATATCACAGGAGTTAATGGCGGTGGGCTATTTGTTCTCATCTATTTAGGCTGTATATTTGCTGTAGGTGTTCCCATTTTGATTGCTGAAATGGCCATTGGGCAAAAGTCTCAAGCAAATGCCATTCGAGCTTTTGAGGTCCTAGATAAACCTAAATCTCCATGGCAGGGCATTGGCCTTTTAGGTTTACTCACAGCTATTTTAATACTCTCTTTTTACAGTGTCGTGGGTGGCTGGATTTTAAATTTTACTGTATTTTCTTTTACAGGGGCCTTTGACAATCTCACCACACAAAATGCAGGGAGTCTTCTTGAGGGGGTGTTTTCAGCTCCCCTCACACAGTCCATATATCATTTTGTGTTTTTATCTTTGACCATAGGAATTGTGCTCAGTGGGGTTAAAGGAGGTCTTGAAAAGTGGAACAAAATACTGATGCCCTCTTTACTAATCATTTTGGTGTTTTTATTTCTTTACAGCTTTTCATTAAAAGGTTCAGCCAAGGCCCTATCATTTTTATTTTCAGCCGATGCCAGCAAGCTTACAGCATCAGGTGTTCTGGAGGCTGTTGGGCATTCCTTTTTTACCTTAAGCCTTGGCATGGGAACAATGATCACCTATGGAAGTTACTTAAGTAAAAAAGAAAACCTCATTAAAACCTCTTTAATGATCGCCTTTTTAGACACATCCATTGCCCTTATTGCTGGAGTGGTTATTTTTTCTGTGGTTTTTAGTTTTGGAATGGAGGCTCAAGCCGGCCCAGGACTGATATTTGCCACACTCCCCACCTTATTTCATCAAATCCCAGGTGGCACTTTTATAGGCATTTTGTTTTTCTTATTGATCAGCTTTGCAGCCATTACATCAGCGGTTTCTATGCTTGAGGTGATGGTGGCCTTTATCAGCGAAAAATTTAAAATTTCACGATTTAAAGCCACAAGCCTTGCAGGCTTTGCGACATACATTTTAGGGCTTCTTACGGTGATCTCTACTAATATTGGAAAAAACAGCTTTCAAATCCTAGGAACGACAAACTTTTTTGATTTATTCGACAAACTGACCTCCAGTTACTTTTTACCACTAGGTGGAATAATGATTTCCCTATTTTTTGGTTGGAAAATGAGTGATAGTATAAAAAATAACATTCTCAAGGCTTATCCTAAGTGGATGGTGCAATTATTTTTAGTCAGTGTTCGTTTTATTGCACCTATAGCTGTGTTAATAGTTATTTATAACGAAAGTTTTTTATAAAAAGGAGACAATGATGTCCAGTTTCAATCCCATAAGACTAAGACCTAAGGATACAGTTCTTAATGAAAAAGACACTTTAATTATATTTGGCGAAGTGTTTGAGCGCGGCTACGTAAACGGCCTTATTCAAGAGGCTCAAAATAAAAACATGAAAATAATTTACTCCACTGTGGGACGAAGGGAAAAAGACAAACTGCGCCCACTGACTCCAGAAGAAATCGATCAAAAAAACCAAAGCCCGATTATGGACACTCCACTGGAGACCGGTTTTGATCTAAGTCCTTCAAAGTCTGGCAACACTCCTGTGGACCAGCTTCAGGGCATTAAACTGAGCCAATGGAAAGATGTGCACTTGGACTGGGAGCAGATTCAACAAAGCCAGAATCAGGGCCTAGAAGACTTTAAAAGCCGTGTGAAGACATGGGTGAATGAAGTAGAAAAGCATTTAACCGGCGAAGGGAAAGTGATCATTGCTCATACAATGGCTGGAGGAGTTCCAAGAGCTAAAATTGTGATGCCACTTCTAAACCGAATTTTTAAAGGTTATGATGAAAGATATCAATCCAGCCTTGAGTTTTGGAACTCAGACATAGGAAAGCTTTGCGATAAAAGCTTTGAAGATGTCACAGCTCATAGCTTTCAAGTTCTACTCGATGAAACTCAAAGCCTTAGAGACAGCCAACAGGAAGTTTACTATTTGGCCTATGGCTATCATGGAACGGAACTTTTAATCGACGAAAAATATCAATGGCAGTCTTACTCACCCTACTTACAAGGTTTTGCTAAAAAAGAGTTAGAAAATATCGCCTCTAAAGCCAGATCTAAAAATATTGCAGCCACTGTTTATAACTGCCCAGAGATTTTAACCAACTCAAGTAGTATCTTTTTAGGCATTGAAGTGGCCCTATATCCACTTTTAAAAGCTTTTAAGAACGAAGGTGAAAACCATTCTGTCACTAAAAAGCTATGGCAGATGTGCGAAAGCCGGATAAAAGATGAGTACAAGCTGTCTGATTTGTTTCAAAGACTCGATGCTTATTACAACGATGAGTTTGTAAAAAACTATCCTAAATATGAAACCTGGCCTCAACACAATGATCCAAAACAAATGAAAATGATGCGAGAAACATCAACAGACATTGTGAATATGCATAAGGACTCAAAAAACATGCTGACATCTGAATTAAGTGAGTGTGTATTTTTAGCCAGTGGTTACTTGATGCTCAATGAGGTGATTGAGACCCCCGATGCTGTTCGCTGGATTGGTCACGACATCGTGGCAAAATCGGTGTTAGAAAAAGAGTTGTTTTAATTAAAGCTGATTGCAGTCCGGATTTTCTTCCGGGCTGCTAGAAATCATGGTAACAATACTAGAAAATACCTTTGTTAAGCCAAGTCTTGATACTCTTATTTTTTTCATATCATTTTCACTATATAGAAAAAAGTCTAATTTGTTGTCTGCAGGAGACACTCCCCGGTCTAGCATGTAAAAGAAAACTCTTTTTCTATCGGAAAGACTAAAGTCATTAAACTCATCTTCGCCTAAGGCATCTCTCAAGACACTATTTATAACCCCTTTAAAAACAGAATAGGCCTCTTCTACTTCTCTATTTGTAAGCATTCCATTTGAGTCTACATCATATCTTGTCATAATCATTTCAATATAATGAATAAGTGTTGTAAGAGCGACTACAACACCAGAGTTAACTTCTCCAACAGAGTCATCACGATCTTTTGCAGAAATAAAAATAGAATTAAAAAACACATTCCAATTATCTTTATTCAAAATATTATCTCGATTTAAATACTCTCTTAACTGCGGTAAATGAAGCATATTGTTCATAAATACTTCTTCAGCATTTTTAACAAAGCACTCTTCTGAAATCTTTGGAAGTGAATACACATCTTTAGTATCAAGCGGTCCACAGATTTCAACCAATTGATTGTAAATGCTGTATCCCACAGTACCACCACTATAAAGAATGCTTACAAGCTCCATTCCTTCATCAAACTTCAAAAGAGGTTGAGAGCGATCGGTGTGACTTCCATCTGTGAAGTACACCACCTCTTCTGAGCCATCTGTATTGTATCCATCAGAACTGTATGTAAATAAATTGCCCTCAATAAAACTTCTCTTTCCAACACACTTATTTGTTGGATGCATGATCTTTAAATCAACACCAAGTGGGCGAGAGTCATTATAAAAATTATTAAACTCTCTTAATGTTATACCGACTAGATTTTTTCCTCTTTGACCTTGCCCGTATGCAGAGATTAGAAAACGAATGGCTGCACGAGCAATATTTAGCCTTGAGGCATTGTCAAAATTAGGCCTTAACACCCCTCCTCTTAAACGTTGAGGCACAATATAAATAGGTGAAAACTCTCGTTTAAAAAGAGTATTAATTGAAAATATTCTCTCAATTGACGTCTTATTTATTTCAGGGTTTTCCTCAAAATAGTCTTTAAAATATTTAAAACCATCTTCCCCATAAGCCTTGTCGATTCCAATTAAACGAATCTGGGTGTCTTTCCAGACATCGAACTCATTTTGCATATTATCTAATAAATAAAAATTAAATCCGGTATATCTTTGATAACGCTGCTCTGGAGACAGGCTCATATCACCAAAGCCTTTTGATAATATTTTAGGAACTACAGTTTTTAATGTACTTGCTCTCAAGCCAAAGGGAAGTAATTCTAAAGCTTCAAAATGATCATAAATGGAATTGAGCTTGTTAAACGCCAGATAATTCTCAGGCTGATTTTCTACACTGTATCTTAAATGAGAGGTTATTTGATCAAATAGTAATACAATATTTTTAAAACCATCTCCTTTTAATAAGTAATCAAACCAAGAGAAAGAATTGATTCTTAAAAGCATGCCGTACACATGTCCTAGGCCTGAAAATAAAGTCTGCCAATCTTCAGGTCTCACACGGTCTTCGCTTTCAGGCCCTATATATATAGATTTATATGCTTGTAAAATACCAATCCAGTGTTCTAACTCAGAGGCTTTAAACAAGAAGTCTTCATTTTTTAAAAACTTTTGCATTTCAAGCACAAAAGATTTTAAGTGGTCAAATGTGTAGTCTTCCTGGGTCTGTGAGAATTCTTTGGAAAGCTTATTTACACCTAAATAAACAGCTCTAATAGCAGCATCCAATTGCTCTTTATTTTTATACTCATCAGCTGTGTCTAAAGTAAAATTAAGTACAGGTATATGCTCCACTAAATCAACAGCGATTTGCCCAGCAACCTCTAAAAGCTGAATAAGTTTGCCAAGTTCTTTTTTAGTGAAATACACCGTATCGCCACCCACAAAAAGCACTTTTATGTTCATGGCCTGTTGAAGTAACTCATCTGTAATCACTTTGTCTTTTAAAAAGTAATTTTGTAAAAAGCCTCTTAGCTCTTCTCCTTTGAACTGTTCTGTTTCAGCTCCTCGAACATTTTTTTGAAACATTTCAAAAGATTTTTTAAGACAATTAAAAAATTCCTTAACTTCACTCTCTCTGACATTAGCTTCAAAGTACTCGCCCATAAAAGCACCCATATTTTGCAAACACGAGTTTTCACTTAGGCTCACCTTAGGGATCTGTTCAGGCTTTGGTGACTCTCCTACTTTTAAGCCACAACCACTTATAGATATTAAAACTGCTAGAATCATTACAAGGGACTTAAAATACATATTCAGCCCCCAGACTAAAAAAATCATTCTCACGATAGTTTGAATAAAAACCTTCGTCTCCACCTATAACTAAGGCGTCGGCATAAACATTTATATTTGAAGAGTAACGATATAAGCTTCTTAAGTAAACAAGGCTATTTGCTAAGTCCTTTGAGGATTGCCATTTCATTTGCCAGTTCCACTTTAAACTATTAATACCTGCAACGGCTAAAAATGCATCTTTGTATGGAAAGCGATCAAAAGAAGACGTCACATCAGCTTCAATCTCTTTTTTCTCACGCTCAGGAAACTCATCGGTTCGTTGAAAATAATGAACTCCAAGCTGAATATTTTTATATTTATAATCTACACCACCACCGTAGATTTGACTGCGGTACAACACGGCCTGCTCCCAATCAGAGGGAATCTCATTACTCTCTGGCTGGTCATACATGTACGAAGTATATGCCGTGGTATTCGAACTTAGTTGATATTTAAGCTGAGTTGAAAAAACCGTATGACTGACCACTTTGGGGAACACATTCACATTGATCTTTTCTGGATTGATCACAAATTCGGGACTAGAAAGCTCAATATGAATTTGGTTCATTGGTTTATAAAGAGCCGACACATCAAGGCTTAATTTTTCAGTAAAAGGAGCGGAGGTATTAAACCCAACTGCAGGCTTAAATGCCATCTCTGTCACTTCTGGAATATTTAAGCTGTACTCAATGTTTGTATCCTTTTGTTGAAATTCAACAGAAGACACAGGCCTTTTAAACCAAGGGTTTTTAGAATATAACGTGCCATTTTTTTGCTCAAAGTAAGGCCCCATATCTGGCACATGCACCACACTGGCATAGAGTTGTACACCGCCTAAGTCCCACCAAGCTCCAGTTAAGCCCTGCTGCTTTGGGAGAGCCAAATTGTTTTTAAACACGGGCTGAATCACACTCAATGAGAACACTTCGTCCAATCGGTTCCATGTGTAAAGCTTGCGCCCCAACTGAATGTCTTTATTCACCTCATAGTAAAACTCAGGAGCGTCTACATAAGGCATAGACTCTTCCTCAGGAACCCAGGTGATATTTATATCATAAGTCTTTCCTGAAGCTTTATAACCCAATTGAGTGTAAGAATTTAACTTGGATTCCACTTGGCTCCCCACACGAGAGAACTCTTGAAAAGATAACGAGGATTTACTGCCATGTTGATATTTAGAATCTAAAGGCAATACAAGGCTTTGAGACCACAGTGAGGTCCCTACCAGTAGTGTTACTAAAAATGTCAGTTTATTTAACATCAACATATAGCTGCCTTCAATATAGGAGCAATATAGCTCCACCCCTTTTCTAATTGCAGTATTAAGGCCAAAATACAAGCTTGAAAATGGATTAATTTTAAGCTTATCCCCCTTAAATTGCGTCATATTCTAAAAAATGACAATTTTTGTCTATAAGATTTTTTTATAAGCAAAGTGCAAAAATTCTGACTTCAAGCAGTCACATTTTTGACCACAAAAAAGCAAGCATCAAAAAAATGACTTTTTAGCCTTTTGATGGACAATAATTTTTGACGACTCAAAGAGTTATGGAAGTTTTTAAGTTTTTTTAATAGGTTTTCTAGACAGCCCCAAGGGCCCATGCCTATGCTTTAAGCATGAGCTTTATGTCAATCAAAGAGTTAAAAAAATTAAGCCACAATGCACTTAACACCCACTGGCGATCAGTAAGTGCTGAAATGCATTTTGTTTTTTTTAACGAAAGATTATTTTTTAATCTTTTAACACAGAAGTGTCTTTCTAAATTGACAGAAATAGCCCCCCATCCTATCGTCATATTTGCAGGATGTAGCCGTGTCACAAAGCTCTTTTGTGCCCCTACTTGCTGTTATCGGCGCCGGGATAGCGCTGAGAATGGAGTACAGGGATGGTACCAACCAAATGAGATCCCGCACATTTTTAAAATGTTGAGAAGACTTAATTGTTTTAAGTTTTCAAGATCTCTTTTGCTTTATTTAGAGGCTAAGCTTTACAAAAGCTATAACCTTAAAGACTCTGGGGGGAGTCGGTATACGTGAAGTGAATTTAGATGTTTTACTAATCGCATCACTTCAACAAACATGGACAATGGGGATAACATAATTTATATTTCACAACCTTTTTAAAAGACTATAGGGGAGAGCGCATGAGCCTAGATACACAAAAAGAAGTAAACCGCAGCACAGAAACAAACACAAACATCGTTGAAAACAAAAAAGGTTTTCATACTGAGAGCGCCAATGAAGATGATGAGTCTCCCATGGTGATGCGAGTAAAAAAACGTGATGGTCAACTTGTACCCGTTGACGTAAACAAAATTGTAAACGTGGTGCTTGCCTCATCAACAGGGGTAAAAGACGTAGACCCCATGCGTGTGGCCACTAAAGCCATCAGTGGACTGTACGATGGCGCCAGCACAAAAGAACTAGATGAACTTTGTATCCGTACAGCCGCTATGCTTATTACTGAAGAGCCTGCGTATTCAAAACTTGCCGCTAGACTGCTTTCTCGTTATATCGCTGAAGAAGTTCGCAGTGAGGGCATCAATGACTTTTTTGATTGCATCAGTGTGGGCTATGAGCAAGGCTTGATCTCAAAAGAAAAGTATGAGTTTGTTAAAGAGAACAAAGAGCCTCTATCTATTATAGTTGATCAAACAAGAACTCGTCGCTTTGAATACTTTGGCCTGAAGACATTATATGATCGCTATCTATTAAAGCACCCCACTTCAAGAAACGTGATCGAAACACCTCAATACTTTTTCTTACGTGTGGCTTGTGGACTGGCTAAAAACTTCCAAGAGGCCAAAGAGTTTTATGACTTAGTTTCAAACTTGGATTACTTAGCAAGCTCTCCAACTTTATTCAACTCGGCCACTAACCGCCCGCAATTGTCTTCTTGCTATTTATTAGACTCACCAGAAGATAGCTTAGAGTCTATATATAATAAGTATAAAGACATTGCTTTACTTTCAAAATTTGCCGGCGGCATAGGAGTATCTTTTAGCAGAATCCGTTCTCGTGGATCTTTAATTAAAGGAACCAACGGACACTCCAATGGTCTGATTCCATGGCTTAAAACTTTAGACTCCTCTGTGGCAGCAGTGAACCAAGGAGGACGCCGTAAGGGAGCCGCTTGTATTTACCTTGAAACTTGGCATGCCGACATTGAAGAGTTTTTAGAGCTTCGTGATAACACTGGTGATGAAGCCTCTCGTGCTCACAATTTAAACTTGGCCAACTGGGTGCCAGACCTTTTTATGAAGCGTGTGGAAGGTGATCAAATGTGGTCACTTTTTGATCCAAAGGTTGTGCCTCACTTTGTAGATAGTTTTGGTGAGGACTTTGAAAAGGCATACACAGAGGCTGAAGAAAAAGGACTTTTTGTTAAGCAAGTTAAAGCACGTGACCTGTATGGCCGTATGATGAAAACTCTGGCCCAAACTGGTAACGGTTGGATGACCTTCAAAGATGCTTGTAACAACAAGTCTAACCAAACTGGAAAACCTGAAAACGTGATTCACCTTTCTAACCTTTGTACTGAAATTTTAGAGGTGACTTCAAGCCGTGAAACGGCCGTTTGTAACCTTGGCTCTATCAACCTTGGAAGCCATTATGAAAATGGTGAGTTTAACTTTGAAAAGTTGGCTCACACTGTTAAGACTGCAGTTAAGTATCTTGACCGCGTGGTTGATATTAACTTTTACCCAATTCCAACTTCACTGGAATCTAACAACAGATGGAGACCGGTCGGCCTTGGTTGTATGGGACTTCAAGACTTATTCTTTAAAATGAGAGTGGCCTTTGATAGCCCAGAAGCTCGTGCTATTTCAAAGAAAATTGCCGAAGAGATTTACTTCCATGCCCTTACAACTTCTTGTGAATTGGCCAAAGAAAATGGTCCACATGCCTCTTTTTCTGAAACACGTGCGGCCCATGGAGAGTTTCAGTTTGACTCTTGGGGTGTTGAAGTTGAAGACAAAAAAAGATGGGATGCATTACGTGAAGATGTTAAAAAGCACGGCTTAAGAAACTCTTTAATGATTGCCATTGCACCAACTGCGACCATTGCATCTATTGTTGGATGTTGTGAAGCTATTGAGCCTCAAATTTCTAACTTCTTTAAAAGAGAAACTTTATCTGGAGAATTCATTCAGGTAAACAAATACCTTGCCGAAGAGTTGAAAGCTGAAGGCCTTTGGACAGAAGAAGTCAGAGACAAAATCAAGTTCAACGAAGGTTCTATTCAAAACATTGAAGAGATCCCTGATCATATTAAAGCCATCTACAGAACCGTTTGGGAAGTTCCACAGAAGGCATTAATTGAAATGGCCGCAGACAGAGGGGCTTTTATTGATCAGTCTCAGTCTCTGAACTTATTTATTGAAAGCCCAACTATAGGAAAGCTTTCTAGTATGTATATGTATGCATGGAAAAATGGAATTAAAACCACTTATTACCTGCGCTCAAGACCAGCCACTAAAATTGCAAAAGTGACTGTGGGTGGCAGTAGTTCTAAAAAGACATACACAGACGAAGAAGCTTTAATGTGCTCACTTGAAAACCCAGAAATTTGCGATGCGTGCCAATAATACTTAAAAAGGAGAACAGCTATGATACTTGATCCGGGATTTGACCTTACTTTACGCCCCATGAAATACCCTGTATTTTATGAGATGTACAAAAATGGAATTAAAAACACATGGACTGTTGATGAAATCGATTTCAGCTCGGACCTAGTGGATTTACATAGTAAACTGAATGATGCTGAAAAGTTTTTGATCCATAGACTTGTTGCTTTTTTTGCAACCGGTGACTCGATTGTTGGCAACAACTTGGTGTTAAATCTTTACAAGCACATCAACTCACCCGAGGCGAGACTTTACCTTTCTCGTCAGTTGTATGAGGAAGCTTTACACGTACAGTTTTATTTAACACTTCTGGACAACTATATTCCGGACATTAAAGAGCGTGAAAAAGCCTTTGCAGCCATTCACAACATCCCTTCTATTGCTAAAAAAGGTGAGTACAGTTTTAAATGGATGGATTCTATCGATAAGCTGGATCGCTTAGACAGCATTGAAGACAAAAGAAGATTTTTAATGAACCTTATTTGTTTTGCTGGAACCATTGAAGGACTGTTCTTCTTTGCAGCCTTTGCTTATGTCTACTTCTTGCGCTCAAAGGGTCTTTTAAACGGACTGGCTAGTGGAACTAACTGGGTGTTTAGAGATGAAAGCTGTCATATTGAGTTTGCCTTTGAAGTTGTGAAGACAGCTATTAAAGAAGAGCCTGAGCTTATGGACAACCGTATGCGCGATATGATTAAAGTTATGATGGAAGATGCCATTGAAGCGGAAATGGCTTTTGCTGAAGACATCCTCACTAACGGCATTGCAGGACTTTCTGCTAAAGACATGAAAACTTACCTACAGTTTATTGCCGATCAGCGCTTAGAAACTTTAAATATTCCAAAACAATACAATGTTAAAAACCCGTTCCCATTTATGGAACTACAAGACTCTCAAGAGTTAACAAACTTTTTTGAACGTCGTGTGGCGGCCTACCAAGTGGGTGTGACCGGCGAAGTGGCTTTTGACGAAAGCTTTTAATTACTAATAAACAAAATAATAACAAGATTTAAAACCCTGACTTGTAAAGCCAGGGTTTTTTTATTTCGGCTTAATTGGTGTGTATTTTTTAGATGATAAAAATTCTGGTCTAAATTCATCTGCTGCATAGGGATATTTATTGGGTGTGTTATAAATACTATTATAAACAAACATTAAGTTTGTTCTTGGCCAAGGCGACATATTGTCTGGAGATCCATGCAAAAGATTGCATTCATGAAAAACAAGAGTTCCAGGTTTACCATAAATAGCTTTTAGCCCTCCCTTACTTGCAGCCTCTTTAATTAGATCAACTGAAGGAACACCAAACTTTTGTTTTCTTAACGAAGATTTATAATTATTAAGTGGAGTTCGCCCAATACAGGATATAAATTGGTTATGAGATTTAGGTATCACAAATAATGAACCATTAAACTCATTGTTTTCTGTAAGCATCACCCAAGCTGTTACAAGTCTCATATGAGGTATACCATCCTCAGCATGCCATGTTTCAAAGTCAGAATGCCAATTAAAAGATTTGCCACCCATTGCAGGTTTTATGTTAATCCTAGCATGTGGTATGTATACGCGAGAATTCAGTATTTGCTGAACAGGATGAACAATTCGCTTATCTTTAGAGATATTGTTAAAAGTATAGCTAAAATTATGAGGATTAAAAATAGACCGAACATGTTGTGTCTCTGGCTCTAAAATAAATTCTTCTCTATTTTTTAAAGCAGAATTAAAACGAAGCTTTTTAAATTCTGACAATAACTGATTTATTTCGCTTTCTGAAAAAACATTTTCAACAGTGAGATAACCGTTTATTTTAAAAAAATTTAATTGCTGGTTAGATAAACTATATTCAGTTTTTTGAAAGTCGTTACCATGAATTATGGGATCAAGCCGTTTATATTTCTCTTCGTGGTTACCTCTAGTTGGATAGAGGTCATATTGCATTTTTAACAATGCCATAAGCTCCTCCTTAGTCAGCGATTAAATGATCTCAAGACCAATACATCATTCTAAAGAGGTTTATGTCTAGCTTAGAAGCAAAGCCTTTATTTGTTTCATGGTGTTAAAAATTTTAATTATTACTCTTTATCCAACCACCATATTTTTTATTTTTTGATTTTGAACAAATATAAATTACAGCAAGAGCCACAAAAATCATTCCAACGCTGAGCCACTGTCCTCTTGTCATGCCTAGTGCTTGAAAGCCGATATGGGCATCAGGCATTCTAAACTGCTCTCCTAAAATACGCATTACGGCGTATAAGAGTCCAAAAACTCCTGTAATAACACCTGGCTTTTGTGGCTTCATCCAAAACACAAAACAGGCAATAAAAACAAGTAGTCCTTCCATGCCCGCTTGAAAAAGCTGAGAGGGATATCTTGGAGTTAAAATGGGTGCAAGCTCAGCTTGAATGATATGATTGCCGTTTTGAACAGCTAGAATAATTTTATCAATAATGTCGTAAATTTGATTTCTAGCCAATGAGTTATAATTAAACCCCTCAAGCCAAGCTGTCCATTGCTCCGCATAGACTTGTTTATCGAGCAACTCTTGTTCCTGCATTTTTTTTACTACAGGAAAAAGATTATTTAAATTCTGAAGCTTGTACCCGGCCCAATAAGTTAACTCTTGCGGGAACTTAACAGCCAGCCAAAACTTTTCAGAACATTCACGACCAAACAACTCCCCATTAATAAAATTGGCTATGCGCCCAAAAAAGATACCTACTCCAGCGGCAAGACTTGATAAATCAATCAGTAAAAGAGTGGGCACATTGACTTTTCTGGCATACAGAAGACTTGCCACCATAATCCCTACAATCCCACCGTGACTGGCCATACCACCTTTGTGCACCTCTAAGACCCCCCAAAATGGAAAGTTTCCATGAAAGTCTGTAAGAGTTTCTGGTGCGTAAAACAGACAGTAACCAAGCCTTCCTCCAATCATTGTGCCAAATGCAGCATATGTCAGGTAGTCCCCAAGTTGTTGTTTACTAAGTGGAATTAGGTCTTTTTTACTCATATAGGACCACATCAAGTAGGCTAAAATAAATCCTACCAAATAAGCCATACCATACCACCTGAGACCAAAGTCTTCTCCAAACCAAGAGCTAAAGGGTGCAAAATTGAGCTGAATAATAAAGGGGTCTAAATCATGTAAATAAGCAGAATTCATAAAAACCTTTCTCTAATACTGTTATTTTTAAAAAATACCGGGCCATTGTCAGTAAAAATTTAATTTCTAATGTCTTCCCGCAGTGAGAAAGATTGTAATTACAGTTCAATATTATATAATTCATTCTAATTTGAGGAAATAGAACATGAAAATCATATTGGCGAGCAGCTCTGAGTTTAGAAAACAGCAGTTGCAACAACTAGGAATCCACTTCAATAGCATAAAACCTGCTATTGATGAAGAATCGCTAAAAAACTATGATCTCCCGCCCTGTGAATTCACTTTAAAACTTGGATATGAAAAAGCTCAAAGCCTTACAACAAACCATCCTGACTCCATCATCATAGGAAGTGACCAGGTGGCTTATTTTAATGAACAGTATTTAGAAAAATCCAAAACTCACAAAGAGGCCTGTGACAAATTACTCAAGTTACAAAACAACACTCATAAACTCTACACCTCTTTAGTGGTTATAACGCCAAAGCAAACTTATGAACATGTGGATGTTACCGAACTAAAAATGCGCCCACTTTCAGAACAACAAATTTCTAATTATGTGCAAAAAGATCAAAGCTTAAATTGTGCTGGCGGCTATAAGTTTGAAAAGTCCGGTCAGTTTTTATTTGAATACATTAACACCAAAGACCCCAGTAGCATCATTGGACTGCCAATGTTAAAACTCACTACTATTTTGATTGAAAACGGAGTTAAAATATTATGATAACGATTAAACATCGCCCTCGTAGAAATAGACGAAATGATACCATTAGAAAACTTGTGCAAGAGACTCATTTGCATATTGAAAAACTTGTATGGCCTGTATTTATCACAGAAGGCAAACAAATCAAAACACCCATCAGCTCCATGTCTGGTCAATTTCGAATGTCACTTGATGAGCTTACAAAAGAGTTAAAGCCACTTTATAAACAAGGCTTAAGATCTCTGGCCTTGTTTCCAGTTATTGAAGATGAATTAAAATCCTCAAAAGCCATTGAATCAAAAAACCCAAAAGGCTTAATTCCTAGAGCCATTGATCAATTAAAAAATGAATTTGAAGATTTGTGTTTATTTACAGATGTGGCCATGGACCCTTATAGCTCTGATGGACATGATGGTTATGAAGAAAAAGGAAAAATTATCATTGATATCAAAATTGACAAACTGGACAAGCAAGCCTTAGTTCAGTACGAAGCAGGCGCAGATATAGTGTCTCCTAGTGATATGATGGATGGGCGTGTGGGCTTTATTAGAAAAGTTTTAGATAAAAATGGTTACTCTCATGTGGGAATCATGTCTTATGCTGCAAAATACGCATCCGGTTTTTATGGCCCTTTTAGGGAAGCTCTTGATTCTGCTCCGCGCTTTGGGGACAAAAAAACCTATCAAATGAATCCCGCCAACAGCAATGAGGCTTTATGGGAAGTGAAATTAGACATTGAACAAGGTGCTGACATAGTTATGGTAAAACCGGCTATGTCATACATGGATGTCTTGCAACGAGTAAAAACAAAATTCCCGTCCACCCCACTGGCTTGCTACAACGTGAGTGGAGAATACGCCATGATAAAGCTGGCCTCACAAAATGGGCTTATTGATGAAGATAAAGTCATTAATGAGCTTTTAACCAGTTTTTTTAGAGCCGGTTCAGATATTATTTTTACCTACTTTGCAAACCACAAAAGTTTATACAAATAAATTGAAGCTTTTATAAAATGCTCAAATGGAATTTTATAGATAAATTTCATCTTTTACAGACAAAGATTTTTTAACAACTAATAAATGCTAAAAGTTAGTTGTTTTTACACATAGGGGGCATTTTGAAATTACTTTTACTATTGTTTCTAAGCTTTCAAGCCTATTCAGACAATAATTATTTATGTAACATCGAAGATGGAAAGATCGCCGGTGAAAAATTTAAACTCGTTATTTCTGAAGATAGTAAAAAAGCTTATTGGTACGATATGGCTGAAAACTCTATGTACTGCAATCAAATGAAGTCCAGCACGATCAATTTAATTTTAAAAAACATTAAAAACTCACAGCCCACCACAGAAGAGGATCAAATCTACTACTGCATTGGTGGGGGCACCTTCAGCATTCCAGTGATACATCCAGATATGACCGGGCAGTTTTATATCTCAAAATTTGCTTTCAATATCACCTGTAAGTAGCTAAAATCCTGTCATTTTTATAATTTTAGACATTTTTCTCTGGCTCCAATGACATATATGCTATCAAAACCCCAGTACCGGAGGGGTTATGAGGGCCATAATATTTACTTTTATTCTTAGTTTGTCAGCTCAACTATCAGCTGAAACCTACACAGATATGCTTTTTTTAGAAATTAGAAACGATGCTTTTGGAGTTGTAAGCTCTGACCGACACCTGACAAATTCAGTTAGCCTTGGTTATATGACTGAAGAAATTCCTGAATTTTTAGAGCGCTATTTTGAAAGAAACGGACAAAATCTATTTACAGTTTCTTTAAACCAAAACATGTACACGCCAGAAGACATTGAGAGTTCCAGTCTTATTGAAGACGACAGACCCTATGCCGGGTGGCTATTCGTCCGCTCCTCAGTGAGCAATAGACAAGGCAACAACCTGTCCCTTTACGGTGTAGAGGCCGGTGTGGTTGGCCCTGCAGCTCTTGCAGAACAAGCTCAAACTTACGTGCATAAAATCACTGACAGTAGAGACCCTCGAGGATGGGACAATCAACTCGACAATGAATTTGGCTTTAATGTCTATCATCATAGAGCCCAAAATCAGCGCTGGGAAACTGGTCCATTAGAGCAAGAGATTATCTATCATGGCGGCGCCTCAGTGGGAAATGTGGCCACTTACGCTGAAGTGGGTTCCTACTACCGTATCGGTTACAATATGCCAGATGATATGATTATTGGATCAAAAGATGAAGCTTCATGGACTTTGAGAAAAGAGGATCCTGAGTACAAAAAGCCCTTTGCAGCTTACCTATTCACTCATGTGAATGGCCGCTATGTCTTAAGAGACATCTTTTTAGATGGTAACACTTTTCAAGACTCCCACTCTGTAGACAAGAAAAACTTTGTCGCCTCATCAACAGCTGGTGTGATTTTAGAATTTAGAAATTTTGAACTAGGATACACCTATACAGTCACGTCAGAGCAATTTGAAGGTCAAGATGGACCTGATGTTAGAGGCTTGATTGTATTTGCTTACAAGTCATCCTTTTAACATCTTTTTCCACGGCTTTCTTTTATGAAAGATAAAATCAGTCAACATGCCCATTAAATGCATAGCTACCAATGCCAACAATATGTTCGAGATGATTTCGTGAACCTCTTCTAAGGTCTCATCTCCCCAAAAGGCATCAAGACCCATAAGCCAGCCAGTAAAAGCCAAACCCACAACACATAGCCATATAAAAATATAGACGTACGAGGCCAGAGGGTTTCTTTTAGGCTCATAATCTAATGGGCTCATTCTAAGCAGGCTTTTTATAAAACGCTTGAGCTCAGATAAGCTAAACACAAAGTCCGTTTTATATTTAAAGCTAAAAACAGCTCTCGCAAGAACAAGCCCAAGAGCTGTGTACCCAAGATACCGATGTGGAGGATCGCCGGATTCTAAAATAAAGGCATTTAAAACCACTACGATCGCAATCCCCCAATGTGTTAATTTGAAAAGCTTAGGTATTTTCATTGTTAGTGAATCTCTTCTTTAACCTTTGAGCCATCAACAGGGTTAAAATAAATTTCTACTTTTTTCTCGTCTTTATCCCAACCGTAGATCTCATAACAGTTGCCTTCTGTTACTTTAAATTCTTTAATTTTATAACCCTGTTCTTCTAATGACTTTTTAAAAGCTTCTTGGTCTTGCCACTTAGCTTTATCTTCTTTAGTGCACTGAGTTTTTTTTGTGCAGGCAGAAAATACTAAACTTAGAGCTAAAACAGCTATAATTCTTTTCATTGAATCTCTCCTTTTTAAAAACATGAGCAAATTTACTAAAGTTTTAACGAAAATAAAAGTGC
>JAKUPT010000035.1 GCA_022450595.1 Bdellovibrionales bacterium | reverse complement strand
TTTGAGTGACAGTGTTCAAGGTCTTATAAAGAATCATAAAGGCATTAGTGAGAACTCATCTGAGGTCTATAAGGATGTTTCATCCGGTCGCTTCCATCAGTTAGAGTCTGGTGCCAATAACAAAAGCTTTTACAGTCCAGAGCTTTATCTGTTTGTTAGAAGTCGCCCAGCTCAGATACCAAAGCAAAAATTTTTGCAAAAAACGGAAAACTACCAAAACATCACAAAAGATAATTTTGATAAGCAGCTAGCCTTCTTTGGAAGGCAGATCAAGGGCGTTTATTCGTCATTGCAACAAATAGGACTCTCTCCCAGAAGATTAAATCAGAAGGAATGGTTTAAGCTTGTCTTTAATTACCTGAATAAGGAAAGGTCTAAAAGAATCGGAATACCTTTGTTTCGAGATAATGATATTGAAAATAGCTTTTCTTCTCAGGTTGCTTTGACCGATCTACTGATTGAAAAGGATTGTTTAAAGGTTGGTGGCCTCTATCATCGAGCCATCAGTCTTAAAACCTTACCAGAAGGTCAAACACAAGCGGCCATAAGTGAAGTGCTCACTAAAGCTCCCTTTCATTACACAGTAGTGCAAAGTTTTGACATTTTAAACCAAAAGGCTGAGGCAGATCGCCTAAAGATTCAAAGACGAATCACTCACAGCATGGCATCTGGTAGTCAAAATATGAGTGATCTTGAATCAGAGTCCCAGCTTGGACACATTGAAGAACTCATCAAGGAACTGCTTGAAGGGTCAGAGAAGCTTATTTCAATGGAAACAGTCATTCATATCAGTGATGAAAACAAGGAAATGCTAGATCAAAAAGGAGATGAAGTTTTAAAGCTTTATCAGCAGATGAATGCAAGTGAGGGAGTTGTCGAAACACTTCCAACACTGGATATTTTTCTTAAAAATGCCCCAGGTGTATGTGAGGGAGTTCGTTTAAAAAAAATGAAATCAAGCAATGCTTCTCACTTAGCGCCACTTTATGATTACTGGCGTGGAAATCAAAGACCAGTTTGTCTTGTGCCCAACCGTGACAGTGTTCTCTTCTCCATTGATCCCTTTGCCAAGGAACTGCCAAATTGGAATGGTCTTGTCTTTGGTGGTTCTGGCGCCGGAAAAAGCTTTACCATCTGCCAACTTATGCTTCAGTTTTATGGACAAACCCCGCAGCCAAAAATTGTATGGATTGATAATGGAGCATCATCACAGAGACTGCTTGAAATACTCGATGGTGAATTCATTGACCTCAATCTCGATTCAAATATCAGGCTTAATATGTTTGATCTTCCAGAGGGCGAACAAAAGCCATCTGCGACGAAGGTTAAGCTTATTCTAGGCGCATTGGAGTCCATACTTAAGGAAGAGGATTCGAAGGGACTACCGAAACGGGAGAAGGCCTTATTAGAAGAGGCGATCTTTGAAACATACGTCAAGTGCAAACGCTCTACTCCCACATTAAGTGATTTAAAAGGTGTCCTAGAGAATCATTCAAACCCACTACTCAAGGGATTTGCTGAGATTCTCTACTCATGGACGGGCAATACGGCCTACGGAAAAATGCTTGATGGGCCAACAAATAGTAAATTGGCCAAAGATTTAGTGACCATTGAAATAAAGGGGCTAGATACTTATCCCGACTTGCAAAATGTATTTCTACTTTTGCTCACGGATTACATCAAAAACGAAGCCGCAAAGGATTTAAAAAGGCCATATCTTTTAATCATTGACGAGGCATGGAAGCTTTTTGAGACCCCTAGCGGACTTGGCTTTACGTTGGAAGCCTACAGGACATTTAGAAAGTTTAATGGCGGTATTTGGTGCATTAGTCAAAACTACAAAGATTTTCTCTCTAACGAGGAAGTCAAAAATGCGATTTTCCCCAATACGACAAGTATATTTGTACTTCGACAACGAAAGATCGACTGGAAAGACTTCCAAGAGTCTATGGACTTAAACGACAACGAAGTAGAGGTTATAAAAAGTCTTGAAGTTTCCAAGGGGCGATTTTCTGAGTTTTATTTTATGCAGGATGAAAAAAGAGCTGTTTTGAGATTAGTCCCTGATCCTCTCAGCTATTGGATTTGTACAAGTGATGGAAATGATAAATCCATCATAAAGGACGCTTGTAAGAAAAATCCAGACCTAACAAAGCTACAGGTTTTAAAGAAGCTAGCATACAAACATAAGGAGGCTTCATAGCAAAATTATTATTGACTGGTTTTATAGTTCTCAGTCTCTCTTTCCCCTTCCATAGTGCAAGGGCTTTTTGGGGAGATGGCGGAGCTGGTTGGGCACAGATTCCTTATCTGGTTAAAATTCTGGCCGAGAACATCAAACGCTATCAACAGCTTAGAATGATGATCGATCAGGCTCAAAATCACGATCAGTATTTCAGACTTATCAATCAAGGACTTGAAAACTCGATTGGTCTTGTGAACTCCCTTCCTATTAAAGATGAGGAAATTTTGGCAGACCTACGGAATTTTCAAAATGCAGTTAAAACGATTGAAGAAGTTTACGGAAAAATCCCACAGAGCGAGGAAGCCGTTCTTCAACTTCTTCATGACCAAAGTGTCGCAGAAAGTTTGAAGATGGTTAATGTCACAAAAGACTACAGCAAAAAACAAGAAGAGAATGCACATAGAATTTCCATTCAAAGCAGGCAGGCTTCCCCCAAGGGGGCTGCGCGAATGACAGCAGAAACCAATGCTCAAATCCTACATACGCTAAATCAACTACTCAGGATTAATGGTCAAATGCTTAAACTACAAAGCGAAACATTAGCCATGAATAACAAACAAGGAAAAGACTCGGTTCACAGTCACAAGAAAGTTAAAACAGATATGACATCAAGCCTTACAGGTTTTCGGGGCGACTTTAGTTTTCCTAAATTCTGATGTTTGAATTTTTACCTGAGGTGTGTAGAGAGCTGAGAGGTCACTTAGTTGATGCCTATTGGATTTTGATTGTGCCCTTTTGCGTGTTTCTGATCATTTTTGAATTCTTTAAAATGCCCGAAGGGAACCCAAACGCTGGAAACATCATAAAAAGGGCCGTTGTCTCCATGATTCTTCTTTTCTCCTTTGATGAGACTCTAAACATCATTGCTATGGTTGGTGATGGTGTAACGAATGAAATTAATGGAGTTAAGAGTTTATGGGATTTAATGGGAGAACTGGGCGAAAATTACGAAGAAAACAGTGTGAGCTGGCTTAAATTTAGAGAGGCCGTGATTTTTATACTGAGCTTATGCTCTTATATCATAGCGTACTTAGGTGTTTTTATAGCGAATGTACTGATTCACTTTGTTTGGTCAGTCCTTTACGTTTGTTCACCACTGATGATTTTGATGCATATCTCAAAATCGACTTCTTTTGTAACCACAAATCTTTATAAGGGTCTTATCAATGTGATGACCTGGAAAATTTTGTGGTCCATTTTAGCGGTCATGCTTTTAAAGCTTGGCACAGCTCCACAGGTCGGCGATTGGGACAACTTTCTAACGGCAATATTAATAAATCTCTGCATCGGCATCTCAATGCTATTTATTCCTTTTGCCACAAAGTCACTTATCGGTGATGGAATGTCTTCTGCGGCATCTGGTTTAGCAGCAATTCCGGCAGCAGCTACAGGAGCCCTTGTAAAAGGACTCGCACTAAAACATGGGAAGGCCCTAGCAACTGGAAGCCTAAACACAACAAAGTCTGGAATAAACCGTCTGGGACGTCCCGTGTCTCAAGGATTGCAAATGGCTAAAAATCGGGCCCAGTCTAGGACACCAGATTTAAGTGCGAAAAGACCTGAATTAGATGAATCAAACATTTTAAGACCAAATTTTAATAAAGGACGTGATGATGACAAAAAATAAAAAACCTTTGGATCAATGGATGGGAATAAATCAAGAATTGAAGCTTTATAAAATATCTTTGATGTTTTTAGCTTTTATTGTGGCCCTTCTATCAGTAGGCATACTACTTACTATGAATCCAGCCCCTATTGTCATAGAAGCAAGCGACAGCGAGAGGCATTACCATATTGGAAGTCGAGACTCAAAGGCTCCTCGAAAGAGCGATGTAAAAAGCTTTTTAAAGAACTTTATTAGACTTCGCTATAGTGTATTCGGCTCAGACTTTAAGACATCAGTTAAAAACATTGAGCCTTATTCAACGGATGGCTACATGAAAGCGGTTAAAAAGGAGCTTCAAGAAGTCACTAAAAACAAGGATCAAATTAAGGATTTCGCCCAATACGTTTCCAATCTTCAAATAGAGGTCACTGACAAAGAAGCCCAAGCAACTTTTGACAAAATAGTTCGTATTAATGGCGTCCCGATAGTGGTTCCAACAGAGGCGAGTTTTGAGATTGTAAAGAGCAAACACACAGCTTGGAATCCCTACGGAATCCTAGTCAATGGAGTTATTGAACATGAAAATAAATAAATTAATTGTTTTAGGCTTGCTCTTAGGACTTCCTATTCTTTCTGAAGCAAGAGTCAGAGAAATGGGTATCACTAAGAACGAAATGGGGAAAGTTTATTTAAAAATGGGAAAATCTACAGTTCTGAGATTTAAAGATAAACCTAAGAAGGTGGTCATTGGCAATCAAAACTATTTCAATGTTGAATTTATTGATAATGATGACACGATTCAGCCTCTTGGCAATAACACAACTAACCTTTTTGTGTATGGAGAGAGTCAGACTTATGGCCTTATTTTAAATGTCGTTCGTCACAACAATTATGATGACCTAGTGATGGTTAAACGCTCTTATCCTCAAGTAAATCAGCCAAAGAGAACCAGCAAGAAAAGGCCTGAGTTAAATTTTGGAGGAGAACTAGAAGATACACTTAAAATCACGGGAAAAGGAATCCTTAAGAACGCAACACTTGGCCTTTATATCTTGGATTTAAACCTAAAAAATCTAGGCTCAAAGGCCATCAACACCGACGAGCTTGAAATCAAGCTAACTCGGTCAAATAAGCGTTTAAAGGATCAGGAAGTGATTTTTGAGCGGCAAAAGTTTGCCCCAAAGAATGCCATTCGTAGCCGTGTTCTTTTCAAGACGGAGCCAAGAAGTTTCACTCTTTGGGTTAAACACAATAAAAAAGAATGGAAATACATTGTTAGGCACACTTATCTATAAATGAGTGATCTTAAAAATAAGTTGAAGGGCTTCTTTTTTATTAAAGATGGAGAGAAAGAGCGTTTAAACATAAAGAGCATTGGGCAAGTCTCTTCTGTCTTCTTTGTTTTGGCAATCGTTCTTTCAGCCTTTACATCAGGACCAGATTCAAAAGGTCACTCTGTCAGAACAGATAAAAAAATTGTAGGCCCTAAAAAGGATAAAGAAAAGTCACCAGAGGAGCCAGATGATGTTTTCCAAACGGCAGCCGTAATGGAGACTGAGCCGTCAAAGGCACAACGGAGAAAACCAATTTCTTCCAAGCCTATTGATTTTCAAGCTAAGCAAGTCATTGAGCGAGGAGCTCATGAAAGTAGTCACGGCTCGTTGCCAACAGGCACCAACATGATTGGAAAGCTGTTAACAACGATTGATACTCGGAACCTTTCATCTACTATTAAAGTTTTGCTGCCTTACGGGGCAAGCTTTAATGGTGATGCTTACTTTGAAAAAGGAACTGTATTAATTGGAAATGCCAATTTCTCTGGCCAAGGCGAAAGAGTCAATATGAGTTTTGACAAAGCTGTTACTGCTGAAGGACATGAATTTAAAGTTTCGGCTCACGCTTTGGATTCATCAGATTATGCAAGCGGTGTAATTGGTGATGTGCATTCAGAAACAGGTTTACGTGTAGCAGGTACGCTGGGGCTGACGATGATCTCTGGCATGGCCAATGTCTTAACAGAAAAATCAGCCCATGGTGAATCAGGGGGCGTCACAACAAAATCGACCATGAAAAACGCAGTAACTCATGGAGTTTCAAAAGTTGCAGAAATGGAAGCTGCAAGACAAGCGGAAACGATGGCCAAAACGCCGCCTTATGTGACCATCGAGGCAGGAAAAGACGTCATAATCACATTGACACAATCATTCAAGGAGAGCTTTTGAAAAACAAAGCGAATAAAAGAGAGCAAGTGTTTCAAAGTATTTTAAAGGATTTAGCCGGATGCTTTGGAAGTGGCATGAGAAAAGTTTGGCATGAGCGAAAAACTCAGTGGATCAACCTTCTGTGTTTTTTAGGTCTGACATTTGGACTTACTTACAATCATCGGTTTTTACAGTCACCGATACTGCAATTATACGATGCCTTTCCAAGTCTTATTTATGATTTACTTCTAGCGATTCCATGGCCAGTTTGGCATTTCGTCATTTTTATAATTGGCGGCTCTTGCATAGTGCTTGTTATGGGCTCAAGAGATTATAAAGCAAAAAAGTCATATCAAGATAAAATCGAGAGAGTGGGCTTAAAAGGTGGAGATGGTTCTTTCTTAAGGGTCGTTAATGTCATAAAGCCTGATGCTTTCAGGACCAATGTCATTATTAAAAGTGTTGGTATTGGCGTTGAAAAGTATAAGTCAAAGAAAGATGATTTGGAGTCCTCTTTTGCAGAGGAGATTGACTCTGTTTTGCAAGGACCAACACCACAGATCATCGTTTTAAAGCTAACCAAAAGAAAACTTCCTAAAATAACCCCATTTAGTGAAGTTGAAAGTGCTCTTAGTAGACCACATTCATTTCTGGTTGGTGAATCAATGAACGGCCCTATGACAAGAACGCTTGAATCACTTCCTCATATGTTGATCGCAGGAACCACAGGCGGCGGTAAAAGTGTCTTTTTCAAGCAAGCACTATTGGGACTTTTGAAAACAACACCGCACCTTCAGCTTTACTTGATTGATCTCAAGCGTGGAGTGGAAATGAAGGAGTTTGGCGGGATTCCGAATGTCAGTATTGCTAAGAAAGAGGAGGAAGCCGTTTCGATACTCAAAAAAATCAAAACAGAAATGGATAGACGTTTTGAGTATATGGAAGAAAACGGCATCAACGAAATTATCCCTCATAGAGACAAAATGGATAAGATCGTGGTGGGAATTGATGAAGCTTCGGTTATTTATACCAAAAGTAGAAGCAACCAAAGCACAATTACCGTGGCCCGAGAGCTTACAGATGAGCTTGCCAAGTTGGCCAGGTCTGCTGGAATTCATTTAATTCTTGCAACTCAAAAGGTTTCAAAAGAAACAATTGATACCAAGGTTCAAGAAAACATTGGCGGCAGAATGTGCTTTAAAATGAATACCATGACAAATTCTGTGACTGTTCTTGGGAATAAGATGGCCTACGAGTTGCCCGATATTCCAGGAAGAGCTATTTGGGCGTCAGGGAATTCATTCACCGAGGTTCAGGCACCACTCATGAATGTGGATGAGCTAAAATCTGAGCTGGCCGAAATTGCGGCGGAATATGAACGTAAAGAGAGAAAGCTTTATGGAAATATGCTTGCACTGAATGCCCAAAAAGCTTCTGATCGTGGTCGGGTTCCAGAATAAATGGCAGTAGATGCCCAGAAATAAAAAATCTACGAAAGTCGTTTTAGGACACAGAGATATTTCTCTTTTGAAAGATATTTTTTTCTCAAAGATTGTTGATACAAGAACAATTATCAGGAGGCACTTTCCAGATAATTGTTACAACATCGCTATACGAAGAATTAATATTCTTTTTAAGGCCGGATACTTAAAAAAGGTTGGATTATCAAATTATGGTAAAAGGCAACTGGGATACTCTGTTACGGAAAAGTCTCTTACAGTTTTGAAGCAAAATCTAGGAACTAAAATAAACCGCAAAGAGCTTGCGAGTGACAATGTACTCCATGACCTTTCCTTAAATCATATTGTTGATCGCCTTAAGCTTACGAAAGGCTTGATTGCTTTAAAGACAGAAAATGAACTTCAATCTTTAAGCTTGGTTGATAATGATAATAGCCTGGTTCCATTTAAGCGGTTGAACACAGATGTCTGCATCAAAATAGAGTCCAACAATCAAACCTATAGGTTTGCTTTAGAATATGAGCGGGTCACAAAAGTAAAGGATCGCTGGGAAGAGTACTTATTAAGCTATCATCTTGAGGAGGAGATTGATGCTGTTTTGTATGTTTGTGAGAACCATACAATCTTAAAAACTTTGTCAAAAGTTGAGATGAAATTATGTAAGACCTACTCTGCAAAGGTCTACTTTATCACCTTAAGTAATTTTATCTCAGGCGAGAAAAAGGCCACGTTTGAAAATGTCTTTGGCCATAAATTCACACTTTATTTCCATTAATCAGGGTGGTGTTTAGGTGGTTTTAAAAAACCACCCGAAGTGAATTTAAACAACTGTTTTTACAAAAGAAAGCTGTCTCGATTTTCGAGTCAGTCAAGGATTTTAGACTTTTACAATAAGGAGTCGTTTTTTATGAAATTATTTTTGATTATTTTGATGGGATCATTGATTGGTTGTTCAACAATGAGAGAGTCATTAGTAGTAGGTGCCGGTACAGGAGCTGCTACTGGTGCTATAGGTGCTGCGAGCATAGCAGATAAAAATAAAGGTCAAGCAGCCGTACAAGGTGCATTAGTAGGTGGACTCATTGGTGGAGTCGCCAGTTACTTCTTGCATAAGGGGCTGGATAAGAGAGATCAACGAGTCAGAAGGGAGACTCTTTTCAACCTAGAAAAATTTGATGTTTCTTCTCCGATGGGTCGTTCAGGGAGTTCTTCTTATGGACATGGTATTACAAAGCCAAGAGTTGAAGCTCAATGGATAGATACACAAGTAAAAGATAAAAAACTAATTGAAGGTCATCGAGTTTGGGTCATCACAGAAGACCCTGAATGGATTCCAAACATTAAAAGGCGCGATTAGTGAATCTAATAAAAGATGGTTTGCTCGCGCTCTTTCTAGTTGGCGTTGTTGGCTGTGGTGATTATTGGAAAGAGGAAGAAACAGAGATTGATGAATTGGAACTTGGTCCTAAAAGAGAGTTAATAATTGAGGATGAGGCTTTTCGAGTTAAAAACAAGCTCTTTCTGGGACACTTTGAAGAAAATGAAATTATTGAAGTTCATTTGGCTGGTACTAAGTTCACGCGATCATTCTCAGGCGTGTATGAAAGAGTCTATCAATCGAAGTGGAAGAAGCGTTACTGTGAACCAAGACGTGGCCCTGTATGTCCAATGTGCCATTTTACAAAGATTCGGTATTGCTATGATAGAGAATTAAAAGGTCGCTGCCACCACCGCTATCGCAAGCAAAACCCTGACATATCTTCACCTTTGATTTTTTCTGAACCTCTTCATGAAGTTTCTGCAAAAATCATGATTGGTGACAACACGTATTCACTTGGAGAACTTAAGGAAAACCAAGGAATGAAAATAATCACACGGTTCAAATTATCAAAAGAAATGCTACTTGATGACGATGAAGTGTTTTTGAGTGTTCAGGCTGAACCTGTCAAAGGAAAAACGAGAATTGGATTTTTGGGATTTGCACATTGTGATGGACGAGGCAAAAAAGATTTTCGCTCTGGTGGTTCAACTTCATCAAGGTCAGTTCCGAACCAAGAGCGAATAGACTACAAGGTAAGTGTTGTTATTGAATATCCTATAAAGGAGCAAAATTGAAGTCATCAGCAGTATCAAGAGTTTTATTAGATAAGGAGGCGCGTGAGGCCTTAGATCAGATGCTTACTGTTCTAAGGGAAGAAGGCAAATACATAAAAATTAATCCTTCACGGCTCACCTCTTGGGTGGTGTCCAAATTTGCTAAAAAATATTTTGGAAAAAGTAAAAGTGAAATCGTAAAGGCCCACTTCAACTCGAAGGAATACTTGAAAGATTTAGCAAGTAATATTGAAGAGGATGAAAACCCAGCGGAAATTTTAAGCCAAGCCCTTAAAAGTATCCAAGGTAAAACTAAAAAAGCAGCCAATGCAAAAAAAGCCCAAGAAGAAAGTGACGCGGACGAAGGTCGATCTTAAAGAATTTAAGATCGACTGTCGTTATCACCCTCAAAACAAAGAGGAAGAAAAGAAGCGATTCAAGACCCTTGGGAGGCTCATTTTCCCCCACTTAGCTAGTACAACACGGTAAGTTATCATATTTCAGCATGAAATTTATTGACTAGCGTGATATTTCACGCTAGTCTTTTCTTATGATTATTTATGTTGATGAAACACATTATTATGAAAATGTAACCAGTGGAACTGAGTATGTTGGTACAGGGGTTCTAATAGTCAACGACACTAAAGTTGCTAAAGAAACAGTTAATCATGCATTTCAATTACTTAGAAATGATCCCGATATCAAATCCAAAAGCACCAAGAAATATGATGAGAGAACACTTACTAGAAATTATTTTCATGCATGTGATGATAGCAAAAATGGTCATAGTGCAATCTGTAGTTCAATTAACAAATACTTGCAGGCTGAATTTCATTATAACTATCGAAAGCTAGGTGAAGATGTAGAAAGAGCTTACCAAAATACTTTTATGTATGCGAGCATTCATGTTTGCTCTACAAAGTCCCCAGTTAAAATGTACATCGAAAACAGGACTGGCTTTTCAAAAATTCGAGCAAAAAATATCGTTAATAAGATTTTTAATGCTATTGAGTGGGGAACTTATGAGGTACCAGCTATACCTAAGTTTTTTCCTGAATTTGAAATTGAATTTGTGAATAAAAGTAACCATGGGGTACAAATCACCGACTTTATTATGTGGGCCCAAAATAGAACAAGAACTATACCTCCTAACAAGAGATGGGAAAGCAGATTAAAGTTTTCATCAAAGTCTGCTATAGGAAAAATTGGAGACGAAATTGATCAAGGAGATATTATTTTAAAAAGAGGAGTAAAACATGATTTAAACCTAGATCATTACCCTAAAGATGCTTTCCCTCTCGGTGAGTTTAAAGGCAATGATCATCTTTTTAAGCTTTTCTTATTTATCGAATATACGGTGAAAAATTTTCTCACAAAGGAGTCTGAACTCCCACATCTCCGCGATCTTTACGAAGAACTTAAGCATCAGTACGAACAAAACACAATTATCTATCATACAGAGATCGTTCGAGACATTGCCTCATGTTATATCAGAATATTTGATATGAAGCCTGTATACACAGAGTCTGACAGAACTCCAGAAAAGTTTAGAGAACTCTTACTATCTAAAAAGCTTGCAGGATTAACTATGAGGAAGGACCTTATGAACGGCACTATGACAGCGCAGTTTTTAGCTAGGTCTTTAAGAAATTTTTATGAACCCGAGAAAACTTAATGTGAATAAGATAAAAACGAAATTAACAGAGATTATTTTACACGAAATGAAAACAAAGGAGATTTCCCAAGGAGAAGTCGCCAGGATAATAGGAATGGACCGAAGAAATGTTAACAAAACACTTCGAGGAACGGAAAGAGGCGTTAGCATAGAGCAACTTATACGCATAGCCAATGGCATAGGCCTAGATGTCGATGTCATTATTAAAAGGCGTAAGGATTAATTATGAGAAAGATCGCAATTTATAGCCGAGTCTCAACAGATGAGCAGGCCAAAAATAAAGAGGGCTCAATTTCTTCACAGATTCATCGACTCCAATTAAAAATTGAAGAAAAGAACCGCTATGAAAATGGCAAATGGGGAAAACTCGTTGATACCTACAAAGACGAAGCTTTTTCAGGAAAAAACTTTGAGCGTCCCGAATTTCAGAGAATGCTCAACGATGTTAAGAAAAAGCGGATAAACACAGTAATGGTAACAGAACTTTCAAGGCTCAGCCGATCTGTTACCGACTTTTTGAACTTCATTAATGAATTGCAAAAGCTAAACTGTGATTTTATTTGCTTACAGTATGACTTCGATACAACAAGCCCTGCTGGACGGGTTTTTATGACCATCATTATGGCTCTCGCCCAGTTTGAAAGAGAGCTTACTGTTGAGCGAATAAAAAACAACTGTCATGCTAGGGCCCTAAGAGGACTCCTTAATGGTGGTCACCCATTCTTAGGTTACGACAAAGACACAGTTAATACAGGCAATCTTATTATCAATAAAAAAGAAGCTACTCTCATCCAAGAAATCTTTAATTATTACCTTGAGCTGGGAAGCATGTCTAAGGTGGCCCAAGAATTAAACCGTCAAGGCTATACCAATAAAAGTTGGGTTGCGAAAAATTGAAAACAAAGAGGCGGCCAAGCATTCTCCCATGATAGCGTTTGGCGAATTCTGACGAACCCAGCCTATATCGCTAAACGTGAGATCAACAAACAGAACAAAGAACTGGATCAAGAGACTTTGAAGCCTGAGGAGAGATATCAACTTGTCGATGCCTCATGGAAGCCAATCATTGATCAAGATGTTTTTGAACGGACTCAGGATAGAATCAATTCTAATAAGCAAGTAAAGTCAGCTCCAAAGCACCACTTCGTTTTTTCTGGTCTTTTAACTTGCGATGAGTGTGGATCACCACTTTTTGGCCAATCTGGTAGTGGTCGAAACGGAATGCACTACTATTATGGGCATAAGGGGAAAAGCTCTTGTCGTATCAAAAGATACCCTGCGATTGAACTTGAAAAAATAATTAAAAAACAACTGTTCGCTTTTTTAAGCAATCAAGCCCTAAAAGAGCATTTTGTAGAAGCAATCAGTGAGTTGAATAACTCAAGGCCTGTTGTGAATGACTCTCTTTTGAAAATGAAAAGAGCCGAAATTGAAAAAACTCAATCTGAAATTGATCAGCTTACCAATATTCTTGCTACAAATGCTTCTGCCTCTCGACTTGAGAGCTTAATAAAAAAACTTGAGGACTCAGAGTTAAGACTAAAAGCGTTAAATGAAGACTTGAGTGTTCTTGAAGAGCGAAGTGTTGTTGAGCATGAAAGTGAAATTGATTTGGATTATCTTCTTGATGGGATTAGATCATGGAGAAGTGAAAGGTTTAGAAAAGCCAGTTTGGCCAAAAAACGTGAGGTTCTCAGGAATATTGTAAAAACAATCCATATTCATCCTGAGAATGTGATTCGAGTGGATTTTTGGGGCACGAGACGGCACTCAGAGGCCCAAAGAGAGTCCGACAGAGGACAGTCTGGAGTTGTGCTCCCTTTTCGTAAACTTGGCAGGCCACTGGAAGCTTCCTTTTACACAGGGGCTTCTGGTGGAGAAGGAATGGCGGAAATTAAAAAGGCCGTCGGCCTTGGCACTTTTGTAAATTGTAATTTTTCGGGTGGCAGGACACTGGACGCTGGTTCGTCCAGTATCAGATTTGGTGGAGCTTAGCGGGATCGAACCGCTGACCTCTACGCTGCCAGCGTAGCGCTCTCCCAGCTGAGCTAAAGCCCCACATGACTGAAAGAAATAGTAAATTACCGAAATTGGGCGGGTGTGGCAAGCCTTAAAATCAGTTGAATTCACTGCAAAATCGCATTTAAATGTTGAGCACAGAAAAAAGGAGAAACTTCAATGATTCAACGTCTTATTGTTATTATGACGATTCTAATGTCGGCGCCGGTATTTGCTAAAGATCTTACTAACCGTTTAGGAGTCGGGTACTCCAATCACTTTTCAGAAAGCCTACCAAGTCTAAGTGTGAGCTACTACAATAGCCCAGACATGGCATTTTCAGCCTCAATAGGTGTGGACACACAAGAGAACAACTCAAAGTTTGGCTTTATGGCCCGCATGAAGCGCATTATTTTTCCTGAGAACAATCTTAACTTTTATATGGGTGCTGGTGCTGGAATATTAAGTTATGAAAACAATGCAGGAACAACAGACTCTGGATTTGAGTTAAATGGTTTTGCAGGAGCGGAGTTCTTTTTCTCTGGACTTGAAAACTTAGGATTTAACTTTGAGTTTGGAATTGGTGTGTCATCAGTGTCTTCTCAAGTAAGATTTTACACTTTAGGTCAATCTCCAGTACATGCTGGTATTACTTTTTATTTCTAAATAGGAGTTTTATATGAAAAAAATTATTACAAGTTCAAAAGCCCCAGCCCCAGTAGGTCCATACTCTCAAGCGGTTGAGGTTAACAATGTGCTTTACTGTTCAGGTCAGATTCCACTCAATCCTGAAACTGGAGAGCTTGTTATGGACAGCATTGAGGCTCAAACTCAGCAGGTGATGGAAAACATCTCAGCGGTGCTGGCTGCTGCAGGGCTAGGTTTTGAGCATGTTTTTAAAGCCGCAATTTTTATCACGGATATGAACGACTTTTCTCGCATTAACGAAGTATATGCCAAATACTTTAAAGAAGAACCACCAGCTAGGTCTTGTGTTCAAGTGGCCGCTCTTCCAAAAGGTGTGAATGTTGAAATTGAAGTGATCGCCTATAGAAGCTAAAATCTATGAAAACCGTTTTTGCTGTTATTGGTCTTTTAATTTTTGTCACTTTTGGTTGGTACTTTTCAAATCATATTAAATTGATTTTACAAGAGCCAGCCTCAAGTTGGATTGAAAACCACTCAGCAGACTGTGCAGTGGTTTTAACCGGAGGCCCTTACCGTGTGCAAGAGGGCTTTGATTTGCTCTCACAAAACCAAGTTAAAAAATTAATCATTTCTGGAGTAAATCCCAAGGCCAGCCTGCGAGAGATCTTTCCCCAGTGGCCTTATTATGGCGGCTTAAATGAAGCCGATGTGGTTTTAGAAAAACAATCTATGACCACATATGGTAATGCTCAACAAAGCCTACAGTTAATCGAAGCTCTTAATTGTAGAGACATTGTTTTGATCACCTCAAGACTTCACATGCTTCGTTCTTTTAAGACCTTCAGAGCCATTATTCCTGATAATATTCCTATCTATAAACGGGCCGTGGTTTCTGGTCACTATGAACCGCCACTTATTGATACAATAGTGGAAGGTCTAAAGTCGGTTTTTTATTCTTTGTGGACCTACTAAGGTCTTGTGTTGCTGTTATAGCATAAAGATTCTGCCTAGTTAGACCGATTTTTAACACATGCGAAGTCAGGCTTTTATTCTAAACAAAATAGATTATATGGGCAGATGGTTTGTAAACTCACTCGAGTACACCATCAACCTTTTACTAATGACTTATCTGTCCATTAGAACCGCTGTGTTTGAACAAGCTCAGGGGTTTCGCACAGTGTTTTCTGTGGTCTCCCAACAGATCTATTTTACGGGCTGGCAGGCTCTGCCATTGATATCGGCTTTAGCTATTGCTGCAGGCAGTATTGTGATTATGCAATCAAGTTTTCAGTTAAACTTTTTAGGTGGGCAGGGACAAATTGGAAAACTGTTGATAGTTATTATTGTCAGAGAAATAGGTCCCTTACTTACGGCTTTAATTGTGATCGCACGCTCCGGAACGGCTGTGGCATCAGAGCTTGGAAACATGAAAGTGAACAACGAAATTGAAGCCCTGAGAAGCTTAGGAATAAACCCCTTAAGTTATATTGTGTTCCCGCGTTTAATAGGGGGTCTTTTAAGTGTGTTATGTCTATCTTTTTACTTTGTGTTGATTGCTTTAATGGGTGGCTTTTTTATCACAAAATTGATTCATGACATGCCGATAGACTTCTTTATAGTAAATATTGCTAACGCTCTTGAAGCTAATGATGTGGTGTTGTTTTTAGTGAAAAACACTTTTTCAGGAGTGATAATATTTGCGGTGAGTTGTTATCAAGGTTTAAAGGTTGGGCACTCGCCCAATGAGGTGCCAGTAGCTACCACTAAAGCGGTTGTGAATAGTATTATTTATGTGGTGGGCTTTTTCGTTATAGCCACAGCTATCTTTTACATAAACGAATTGACTCGTTTTGGGGTGATATAATGATTGAGTCAATTGAGTTCAAAGATGTGTGCATGAGCTTTCCTGAAAAGCAGAACCTATTAAGTTCTGTAAATATGACTCTTCCAATGAACTGTAATGTGGCGATTCAGGGGCAAAGGGGTACTGGAAAGTCTACCTTTTTAAAGCTTGTATGTGGGCTTAATATTCCCCATAGCGGTGAAGTTTTAATTAATCAAAATAGTATATCAAACTTATCATTTAACGAGTTTTTACCTTACAGATTAAATATTGGTTATGGCTTTGATTATGGTGGCTTGTTAAACAATCGCTCAGTGTATGACAATTTAAAACTTCCACTGCTTTACCACAAAGTTTTCTCAGAAGATAAAGCCCATAAACAGGTTATGCACTATTTAGATATTTTTAATTTAACAGAAGTGGCCAATGAAAGACCTCCTTCCATTTCAGGAGGAAGAAGAAAAGAAGTCTGTGTGGCCAGAGCCTTTGTGATGGAGCCTGAGATGTTGATCTTAGATGATCCAACCACAGGTTTAAATGCTGAAAATAAAAAAAGCTTAATAAAGCTGATTAAGCATAAAAGATCAGAGGGCATTTTAAAGCATCTGTTTTACACCTCAGAGGATTTAACTTTTGTGTCTGAACTTGTAGAGCAAGTGATCACTCTCAGGCAGGGTGAAGCCGTGTATTTAAATTTGGAAGCGCAAAAAGTAGTGGGGGAAGTGTGATTATAAAGTTTAACAAATTTGAACGTGTAGCCGGCCTTTTTGTCATGGGAGCTGTGGTATTAGCTCTGGTTTCTACTTTTGGTGTGGCTGTTAGAAAAGGTTGGTTTTCTTCCAAAGTAAGCTTTCAAACCGTAGTAGAGTCGGCTGAGGGTTTGCACTCAGGAACACAAGTACAGATGGCCGGTCTTCGAGTGGGATCTGTGACTGATGTAGAACTTGTCTCAGCCAAAGAGGTAAAAATAAAATTTGAGGTGTTGGAGAAGTTTCATAAGCGCATACGTAAAGACAGTGTAGTTATGGTGGTCAGACCTTTTATTATAGGTGATAAAGTGGTGGACATCACCATTGGTTCAGATGAACTAGAGCAAATTAAAGCCGGTTCAAAAATTGCCGCGATTCCCACTTATGACTTAATGGACTTAGCCAGTGGAAGAAAGCTTGGCCCTTTTATGGACAGCCTTCAAAGTGTAATGGGTAATTTAAAAGTTCTAGTTAAAGCCTTTTCAAACAGAGAGAGGACACAAAAAATTGTTCAGATATTTGATGAGCTATTGCCGTTGATTCAAAACATGAATCAAATGTCCTCGGGAGTGAGTCAAGTGACTACCACACTTAATAAGCACGAGCGTTTTGAGTTGATGGTCAAACATTTAAGTGAACTCACAAGAGAGCTTGCTGTAGTTATGCCGGAGTTTAAAAAACAAGTGCCCAATATGGGAACTCAGTTTGCAGCACTGGTGAATAACTTAGCCACTCTGACAGATGAGTTTAAAAAGCTCACTCCAACCATTAGTGCTGTAGCACCTGATCTTCCTCAGGCCAGTCTTAGAGCCCTTGAAATGTTAGATGAAATGGTGATCACATTAAAAGCCATGCAAAAAACTTTTATGTTAAGTGGAAGTGTTGAAGAAGTAAGAGAAGAAGAGCAACAAAGAAAACCCGCAAGCCAGAAGTAGGAGCACGAGTTTATGGCGGCTGAAAAACACGATGAAGCTTTTTATTATGATCCAGAGCAAATTGCTCAGAATCTAAAAGAAATGTCTTTTGATGTGATTGAAACAGAGTCTCAAAATGTTTTTAGTCGTTGGTATCAGAGTGAAGACCAATTAGATGTCTACTTATGGTTTGATGAAAAAGAAAACCTAATTAAACAACAGGTTTGCTTTTTTGGCCAACTGGCAGAGTGGAATATTGTGGATGGTTTAAAAACGGGCATTGTGATGGAAAAAGAAGACCCTTTTGAAGCCAATAAATTTAAAAGTTTTGCCAAATATGATGGTGTGGCGGATAAAAGTGTGATTTTAGAAGCCAAAAAACTAGTGGGTTTTTCAACTATTTCCCGAAAACAAGAAATGCTCGATAATTATACTTCAGGTGTGAATATGGATCAAATGAAGCCTCGAGACATTGTTAAAAAATTTGGCAGTCAGAAAAAAAACAAATCTATATTTCAAATTTTAGTCTCTAAAATGAATAAATGGATGCAGGAAGACGAATAAACTCTTTGTCATTATAGGTCAAAAGCTTATATGATTTGGGGATGCTAAGTGTACTGCTTTTAAAGCGATATTTCTTTTCAAAAAAATCTGTGTCCACAATACGCTCTATTGCTAGGCTGTGTTTGCTTGGTGTGGCTATTGGTGTGTGTGCCTTTATAGTGGTTATGAGTGTGATGAATGGCTTTAGTGGCACCATTGAAAGACGTTTTTTAGCTCTAGAACCACATTTGATTGTGGACATTACTGATGAAAGTGCGAATGAGGAAGTAAAACTTGTTAAACAGTTGAGCTCCCATCCAAATTTTAAAAGCTTTTCGGTGACTCAAAATAATGATGCCTTTATTAGAACTTTTTCGGGCTTGTTTAATCATGCGGAATTTAAAGGCTTTGAACGTGATCATTTAAAATCTATTTTTCAAATAATTGACGAAAAAAAGAAGAAGGCCGCTCAATTTCAGTTTGAAAAACTCAGCTCAATGGTTGATGAACTTGATTATAACGAAGTTTTTATTGGTTATGATTTAGCTTACACTTTAGGGGTTTATGAAGGTGAGACCATCCTTGTGGTTCCCTCACAAAGTTTACTTATGGGGGCCTCATCCATACCTAAATTTGAAAAGGTCACGATTAAAGGTATTTTTAGGTCAGATGTGAATCAAATTGACTCTAACTCTATTTTTTATTTAGCCGGAAATTCTTTAAATAGTTTAAAGTCCGACGCCAGTCGTAAAGATCATCTTGAGGTAAAGCTTCAAAGTGCTAATGAGTATCAACCCTTAAAAAATGAACTTCAAAGTAGTGGCTTTAAAGTTCAATCTTGGAAAGATCGAAACTCCTCACTGTTTTTAGCTCTTAAGTTAGAAAAGTTTATTATGGGCTTGTTTTTAGGACTGAGTGCTCTTGTAACGATGTTTTCCATTGTCACGGTTTTGTCTTTAATGATTCATCATAAAAAATCAGACATTGGCATTTTAATGACAATGGGGCTGTCTCCAAAAAAAACCAGAAGGTTGTTTACTCTTTTAGGTGTGATGCTTTTTGCTGTCGGTCTTGTGATGGGTGTTGGGTCAGGAGTTTTAATTAGCTGGCTTCTTCAGGTGTTTCCTATTGAACTGCTTCCAAGTGAGTACTACTACGACACTATAATTCCATCTAAACTTCAATGGCCTCTAGTGTTTGTAATGATGTTGGTGGGCTCAGTTGTAGCCCTTGTGGTCTCTATTCTACCGGTGAAGTATTATGTGAGGTTTTCACCGGTAGAGGCTTTAAGATCTTAAAATCTTTTTGTGATAAATCCTGTGGCATACCAATCCACTTCTAAGCCTTCAAGTTCGGAGTCTTGGTCGTAATACACAGGAGTTCCAGCTTCAATGGCGAATATGTAGCCACCACCTAAATACAAACCAGTGGCAAGTCCCATGTTAGCGCCCCATCTAGTGCCTGCGGCTTCAAATGGGTCAGACAAATCAAAGCCTGCAAAAGGATTGTTGGAGGGAGGTCCACCTTTGTCTGAAGATGGAGGTCTACCTTGAGCTTGCGTGGCATTATGCTCACCGACTTGTGGGCGACTATGAGGTGAAGAAACTTCACCTTGTTGCATCTGTTGTCTTACAAAGGCCGGTGGACGCCCGCCGCCACCACGCTGGCCTGAATTTTTTCTTTGTGCTGACGATCCACTTGTCCTTAGTTGAGAGCCTACAACAGCGCCCCAATCTTTATAATGAAGGTTGGCGGTCACAGCTAAATATTTATTGATGCTGTAGCGGCCATTAACCACAGCTCTAAACTCATCACCTAAGCGGTAATTTTGATCGTTTCTTCCTGTTCTGATAGTGGCCCACAAGCGAGGTCTTAAGGAAAAGTCGCCAAACGTGTATTTAGCTTCAACTTGTGGAATAAAGTCATAGGTGCCACTTCCAAGTTGCCCCGGGTATGAGATTAAGCGGCCATCGTATCTCTCATCAATGGAACCCGTAGGAGCTGAAACTCCTAAGCCCACTTTTATGTTTTTATTGAGTCCATAAAGGTAATCAAGGCGTGTGTCACTTAAGCCTTTGGTTTTAGCATCCACATTAAAAAAAGGAGCTTTGATGATGACATGATTTTCAACATAGCTGCCGGTAAGCCGGATGGAGTGCTTTGGGGTGAAGTTGTACTCAGCTCCAAAGGCTAACACATCCACATCAAGGTCTTCGGGTACAATTTTGTTACTTGGAACGTTGCCTGTTTGAGTGAAGGTGCGTTTGTAGTAAAGCGCGTAGGGGTTTAATTTGCTTTTAGACGAAATGTCCGCTTGAGATTTAGAAAGGCTTTGAGCCCAAGAAGTAAAAGGCATTGAGATTGCCATTAAAACAACAAATAACTTCATAATTTTTCTCCTCTGATGGCTGTGTTAGTAACAATGCGTGTCAGTAAGGTCAACCACAGCCTTGAAAATGTAAAAAATGTTCAGTGCTTTTCGAAGGTTAATTGAAATTGGAAGATTCACTAATTTAGATAAAAGCAAAATAGAGTTATTTAAGAGTGATTTGGTCAAAAGACTAGAGATTTCATCATCTTATAAATGATTTTCAAGTCAAGGTATTGTAAAATCAATTAATGGAATTAAGACAGACACTTAAGCTTGTTCATGAGTTGTTTAAAAAAAATGGTATTAACCATGCCCTTATTGGCGGTTTGGGATTGGCCTGTTATGGCTCCACAAGAGCCACTGTTGATTTAGACTTATTGATTTATGAATCATCAAAAGAATCTGCAAAAAAACTTTTATTAGACAATAAGTTTGAGCTTGTTTTTGAATCTCAAGAGGTCTTACAATTTACTGGAGTTGGTTATGTTGATTTATTGATCGCTCGAAGACCTCTTTCAAAAGAGATTTTAAAGCTTGCTAATTCAAATGGACCAGAAGGCATTAATTATGTCAGGGCCGAGGACTTGATTGGATTAAAGATTCAAGCTTACAAAAACGATAAAACTCGTGAGTTTCAAGACAAAGCAGATATTCAATACCTAATTGAATCGCAGAAGAATTTAGATTGGAATTTAATAAAAAAATATGCTGACTTATTTGGTGAATGGGAGGTTATTAATGAAATCAAAAAAACAGCCCAATCTTGATGAATATTTTAAGTTTTTAAAAGATTACTTTGCCATGTTTGACTTTTCAAAGCTTAAAAGAAAGCCCATTAAAGGTAACAACTTCAAGCTTTGATTTATCTGATAACAGACGCTTAGAAAAAAAATTTTTTTGATTATAGATTTTAAATTTCTAAATTATAAAATTATGAAAAACTCTGCGGCATTAACATCTTCTTAGGATATAAAAAAAGCCCTCAAATTGAGGGCTTTTTGGGAAATATAAATATTTTAAACCGATACCTCATATTCACGCAGCGCTTGAGTGAGGCTTGTCTTTTTATCGGTGGATTCTTTTCTGAGGCCGATTATAAGAGCACATGGAACCCCGTAAGAGCCGGCCTTGAAGTCTTTCATAAAGGTTCCTGGAATAACCACTGAGTTTTTAGGAACTCGGCCCTGGTAAGTGATCTTTCTTTCATTAGAGATATCAATGATTTTAGTACTAGCAGTAATGGTCACACCGGCACCAAGAACAGCTCCCTCTTCAATTATAGCACCTTCAACCACTATACAGCGGCTTCCTATAAAACAGTTGTCTTCTATAATAACAGGGCTTGCTTGAACAGGCTCTAAAACGCCGCCAATTCCAACACCACCGGACAAATGCACGTTTTTGCCAATCTGTGCGCAACTTCCTACAGTGGCCCAGGTGTCCACCATTGTACCGCTGTCTACATAGGCTCCAATGTTCACATAAGAAGGCATTAAAATAGCCCCTTTGTTCACAAATGCGCCTTTACGAACCATAGCTTGGGGCACAACTCTTACACCTTCCTCACCGGTCCAGTCTTTCAGTGGAATGTTATCGAAAAACTTAAACTCTCCGGCTTCAAAGATTCTCATTTTTGTCAGGCGAAAGTACAAAAGCACAGCCTTTTTGGCCCACTCATTGACTTGCCACTCGCCGTCCACTTTCTCGGCCACTCTTAAAGCGCCTGAGTCTAAGTCTTCAATGGTTTTAAAGACGGCCTGTTTTTTGTCTTCTTCTAAATTTGTAAAATCAGTAGAGTTAATATTTTCAAATAACTCATTAATTATTTCTTTCATCGGGTATCTCCTAGCGATGCGTTTGGGTTTGTTTAAGGGCTGCCATTATGGCGGGGACATGTATGTCATGAATTTTTTCAAATTCTATATTTCTTTCTAATTCATAAGTAATAGTGGGCATATTCTGTTCAAGCCCTGTGTAGGTTCCAAGGCATCCTGGTGTTGGGTAGCCAATGGACTCTTTAATTTCATAACCGGTGAGTTTGTTGATCACTTCGGCCTCGGGGTTACAATCTCCATTGACGTTTAACATAGGATTCCAGGAATGTAGGCTGATCACAAGCTTTGGCTTATGAGCCTCTACCCATTTCACTAACGCTTGGTTCTCGGGCTCACTGTTAGCTGCAGGGCCAGGGAAGTACTTTTCTTCAGCCACATCTTTTGTCCAATCTTTGGTGGGCAGATTTCTGTTTAAATCCACTTGATTGAAATTTTTTCGTTGATTTCTAATGGCACCATCCACATTCAGTATTGGTACAATGGTTAGGTCTAAGTTAAGTGGCATATCTTCGATAAAGCTAGAAAGAAGAGCCTTTGCGCAAACAATGCCTTCCCACTCATTGCCATGAACACCACCTAAAATTAAAGTTTTAGGTCCACTTCCATTAAAGTGGTAGGCCATAATGGGAACCTTTTGGACAGTTTTTCCAAAAATAAAAGTTTTCATTTCCACGCTTTACCTCAGTGTGTTAAGAATTTTTTCTATGAAAACTCAAAGTCGTATCGTGGTCAAGAAGTTCGGTGGAACTAGTGTAGGTTCTATAGAAAGAATAGAAGCAGTTGCAGAACGGGTCTGTGAGGATGCAAAAACAGGGCAATCACCCATTGTGGTGGCCTCTGCCATGTCAGGTGAAACCAATCGTTTGGTGCGGTTGGCCTCAGAAATCAACCCCTATTATCGTGGACCGGCCTACGACATGCTTTTGGCCTCAGGAGAGCAGGTCTCCATCAGTTTACTTGCTATGGCCATGGAAAAGCGCGGTTTTAAGGCAAAACCTTTGCTTGCCTATCAATTAGGCATTGAAACCGACTCCATATTTTCAAAAGCTCGAATTAAAAGTGTTAATAGTGAAAAGTTAAAATCTTATATAGATGAGGGGTTTATCCCCATCGTAGCAGGGTTTCAGGGAGTCACAGGTGATGACATTACCACCTTAGGAAGAGGTGGGTCAGACACTACAGCAGTGGCATTGGCTGCTGCAATCGGCTCCAACGAGTGTGAGATATTCACCGACGTGCCAAAGGTTTTTACAGCCGACCCAAGGCTTGTGAAAAAAGCTCGTGAGCTTGATTATTTAAGTTTTGAAGAAATGATGGAAATGGCCTCACTGGGATCAAAAGTATTGCATTACAGATCTGTAGAGCTTGCGGCCAAATTTGGTGTTAAAATTCACCTACGTTCTACTTTTGAAAAAAGAGAAGGAACCTGGGTTGTGCCTGAAGGAGAAGTTATGGAAAATCCTGTAGTATCAAGTGTCACACATGATGCCAACACGGCTGTGATTAAACTGTTTCCCATCAAAGAAAAGGGGCAAAAGTTTATAACTGAGCTATTTACCGAACTTGCTGAAAAAAATGTGGTTGTTGATATTATCACTCAAAGTCAAAATGAAATTGGACAGCGTTTAGCTTTTTCAGTAACAGAAGAAGACCTTGCAAATGCGGAAGTGATCACTAAAAAACTGATGCCAGAAGGCTGTGAGATTTTTATTATGAGAGATCTTGCAAAAATATCCACCGTGGGAGTGGGAATGAAAAATCACCCCGGTGTGGCGGCAAGGTTTTTTAAGGTGTTCTCTGAAGCGGACATCCCAATTCACTTAGTAACCACCTCTGAAATTAAAATCTCAGCTGTGATTGATAAAAATAAACTAGAAGAAGCTGCTAGCGCTTTACATTCCGAATTTACCTTAGATAAAGACGAGGAATAATGGCTTTTTTGTACAAAGATAACAAACTCATGTTGAACAACTTTGATGTCACAAAGTTTTGTGAGGCACAACAGCAAGCCTGTTACTTTTACGATGTGGACGAGATCTTAAAACGTTTAGAGCTTTTTAAAGCTCATTTGCCGGCTAAGCAAAGCATTCATTACGCCATGAAGGCCAATTCAAACACTGTAATTTTAAAGTCTATAGCTGAGCTAGGCCTGGGCGTTGATGTGGTCTCTGGTGGTGAGTTGAGCTTAGCATTAAATTGTGGTTTTAAAGCTGAGGATATTGTGTTTTCTGGCGTGGGGAAAACTCATAAAGAAATTGAACTTGCTTTAAACTCTAAGATTAAACAAATTAATGTAGAGTCTCCACAAGAATTACTTCGTATTTCTGAGATTGCAAAAAAAATGAATGTGGTGGCCTCAGTGGCGCTACGTATGAACCCTGATGTGGACCCTGACACGCACCCATATATTAAGACCGGATTTAGAGACAATAAATTTGGTATGGATTCGAGCTTTTTACCAGAGCTTAAAAGTATTTTATTAAACAATAAAGAGAATTTAAGTCTTCGAGGCTTAACGATTCATATTGGCTCTCAGATTGTAGATTTAAACTCCTTTAAAGATGCCATTGATAAAACCAAGCTTGTCTACAATGAGCTTGCTCATGCCGGACTTAAAATGACCACCTTTGACGTCGGTGGTGGACTTGGTATGAGTTATGAAAAACAAAATTATGAAAGTGATTATGAGAGAATTCAAAAATACTGTGATGTAGTTAAAGAATCCCTAAAGGATTTGGACATTGAGGTTTTAGTCGAGCCTGGTCGAATCGTAACCGCTCGTGCAGGAATTCTTTTGACTCAGGTAGAGTATATAAAGTCCTCACCTTATAAAAACTTTGCCATTGTAAATACGGGTATGCATCACTTAATGCGTCCTTGTTTGTATCAAGCGCATCATGAGATAAAGCCAGTGTCTTATAGCAGTAAAAAACCGATGCTCTATGATGTGGTCGGTCCCATTTGTGAGTCGAGTGATGTTTTAGGATACGACAGGCTTATGCCTGAGCTACAGCAAGGGGAGTGGCTGTCTATTTTTGATACAGGTGCTTATGGGTTTGCTATGGCTAATACTTATAACTGTCATGATCTTCCGTTAGAGTTTTGTTATAAAAACGGGGAACTTATCACAAGTCATTAAACTTAAATTATTAAGTTTTATTTACCAAAAATTAACATAAAATCTAAGTTTTAGATATTACACCACTTTTTATCTGTAGAACTTTTTTACATTAAAAATGTTTACAGTTTTTGTAAACTATTATTCTTTAATGTCGATAGGTATTAAAAGAAGGGATAATTGTGGTAAGCCTTATATCTGAACATATTAAAAGCCTCGAAGAAATGCTCTATGCCTTTGAGGTGAAAAAAACGGACCTTAAATTATCGAACATTTTAGCGGAATTAAAACATATAAGAATTTTATGTATTGAAGAAGATAGACATGATTTAAGTAAGTGTGTGGAGTTTTGTTTCGACAAGGTGAAAGATTGGGACTCGGACACTACAAGCTGGGGGCAATTACAGATTCAATTCTTGTATATGACTATTAATATGAGTAAGTGTTTGTTGGTGCCAAATCAGGACTGCTCTAAAGAAACATTAGCTTTTAAAAGCACATCGATACAAAACAGTTCAGAACATTTAGCCTCAGAAGGCTTAGATTTATTGGATCGCTCTTTAAAGATGATTTATATGTGCTTATCCTTAAAAAACACTTCAATGGATGATGAAAAAATTCAACAGATGGAAAGCTATTTAAAGTCTGAGCTTTTGCATATTTTAAAACGAAAAAACAGTCTAAAGCAGCATTTGCATACTGAAGACTCAAGGAGTAATATAAAAGCCTATGCATAATAGCAAAGGACTTTTATATGCCTTTTTACTCAATAAACCCAGCCAATAAACAACTTATTGCTGAGTGGGAGGCTGACACTCAGGCTGAAATTTTAGATAAAATTCGCACCTCTCATAAGCACTTTACACACTGGAAAACCCTTTCAGTTCACGACCGGGTGTTAGAGCTTTTGCAGGTTAAAAAATACCTTTCTGAAGAATCCGATCTTTTAGCAGAACTGATCACTCAAGAAATGGGCAAACCTATTGAGCAAGCAAAAGCCGAAGTTGAAAAGTGCATTCAACTTATTGACTACTATGCAGAAGTCTCAGAAGGCGTTCTAAAAGATGAAGAGGTCACAGACAATGCTTTTGTCAGTAAGCAGCCCCTTGGAGTTTTACTAGGAATCATGCCTTGGAACTTTCCTGTGTGGCAAGCCATGCGATTTGCAGTGCCTTCTTTGATTTCTGGCAACACCATACTTTTAAAGCCAGCCCCTAATGTGATTGGCGTTAGTACAAAACTACAATCTATTTTTAGCGATGCTGGTCTTGAGAGTCATTTTCAGCTAGTACATGCTGAAGTAGATAATATTGAACTCATCATCTCCCATGAAAATGTTCAAGGTGTGTCCTTAACGGGGAGCACTCGTGCTGGAAAATCTGTGGCGCAGCTTTGTGGAAAGTATATGAAAAAATCTGTTTTTGAGCTAGGGGGTAGTGATCCGGCCATCTTTTTAAGTGATGCGAACTTATCAATAGCTGTGCCAAAAGCTGTAAGATCAAGGCTTTTAAACTCCGGGCAAAGCTGTATTGCGGCTAAAAGATTTTTGGTGAGTGAAGATATATACAATGATTTTATTGAGAAGTTTATCAGTGAGTTTGAATCCTACAAAGTGGGTGACCCCAAGCTTTCTAAAAACGACATTGGCCCCATAGCTCGTGAAGATCTTTTAAACAATATAAACCAACAAAAAACTAATGCTTTAAAAGACGGGGCAAAGCTTTTGTATGAGTCTAATAAAGCCAGCGATGAGGGCTATTACTTTTCACCCACAATTTTATCTGTGACACCGGATATGAAAATTTTTAATGAAGAGGTGTTTGGCCCCATGGCTTTGGTGACAACTTTTAAAACTGAGTCTGAGATGATAGAGCTTGCAAATAAAACCCCTTATGGGCTTGGAGCTTCTATTTATACAGCTGATATTAATAAAGCCTATGAGCTTATGAAGAATCACATCAATTCAGGTAGCTGTTTTATTAATAAATTTGTGAAGTCTTCTCCTGAGTTGCCTTTTGGGGGAGTGAAAGATTCAGGTCTAGGACGAGAGTTGGGAACATATGGTTTATTGGAGTTTGTAAATATTAAAACAATTGTGATGTAAAGGTAGCTTTTCGTGTCGGCTGATGATTTTAAAAACAAAACTATTAATGCTATGTCTCAAATGCCTAAAGCATGGAGAAAGATCAGCCAAAATTATTTTACTAAACTGTCCAAAAAAGAAGTCCTCAGACTCAATGTTTTAGCCCTATTGGTAGGAGTCACCGCAGGCTACGCTGCAATTGGCCTAAGGTACCTGATTGGTTTTTTACAAAACCTTATTCTTTTAGGTGAGACAAATTTTGATCTTGTTTCTACAATGCAACACACCCGTGAATATTGGATTTTACTAATTCTTCCTATTGGTTTGATGGTTTCAGCCTTTATCACCCGAACCTTTTCAAAGGAGTCGGTCGGGCATGGAGTGCCTGAAGTTATAGAGTCTGTGATGACCAAGGGTGGAAAGATGAGAAAGCGAGTGGCTGTGGTAAAAACAGCGGCCTCATCTGTGACCATTGCATCAGGTGGTTCTGTTGGTTGGGAGGGACCTATTGTTCAAATAGGTTCTGTGTTTGGCTCTGCCATTTCAAGTTTTTTAAATCTGAGACCTAAGCTTGTAAAGACTCTTGTTGGTTGTGGCGCCGCCGGGGCCATTGCTGCCAGTTTTAACACTCCGATTGCGGGAGTGATTTTTGCCATTGAGATTATTATTTTAGAATTAAAAACAAAGTCATTTATCCCACTGGTTGTTGCTTCAGTGGCGGGGACTGTTGTGTCTAGACACTATTTAGGCAATGAGCCAGCCTTTACGTCTCCTGAGTATGCTCTAGTCAGTAACCATGAGCTCTTCTTTTATCTGCTTTTAGGTATTCTCTCAGGTGTTGTTGGGGTGATGGTCATTAAGTTTTTGTACGCCTGCGAAGATAAATTTGAAGCATTCCCCGTACATTATCTGGTTAAGGCTCTATTTGGTGGACTTGTGGTTGCAGGCATTGGGGTGTTTTATCCTGAGGTTTTAGGGGTAGGTTACGAAACCATTGATAGTGCTATACATCAGCACAGTAGTTTTGAGCTGATGTTTTATTTGATCTTTTTAAAGATTATAGCCATGAGTTTTACAATTGCAGCCGGTGGTTCTGGTGGGGTTTTTGCTCCGTCATTATTTATTGGAGCCATGCTGGGAGGGTCATTTGGTTATATTGTCAATTGGCTGTATCCATCCATCACAGCCCCTTTTGGTGCTTATGCTTTAGTGGGAATGGCTGGCATGTTCTCTGCTACCAGTCGCGCCACCTTTACGGCTATTGTGATTTTATTTGAAATGACTTTAGATTATTCTATCATTCTGCCTTTGATGCTGGTTTGTGTGGCTGCCGACCAAGTTTCCTGGTTGTTATTTAGAGAGTCAGTTTATTCCTACAAACTGACTCGAAAGGGTCTATCTTATGTCACAGATATTGGGGTGAATGTGATGTCGATTACTTTAATTAAGGACATTATGACTCCAAATGTTGAAGCTATAAGTTTAGGTATGAGTTATAAGGATTTAAAAGATATTCAGGGCAATAGCACACATGCCGTGTACCCAGTTGTGAATGAAAAGAATATCCTTCAAGGAGTTGTACATCAAGAAGACTTAAAGGCTTATGTTAAGACTGAAGGGCAAGATTTTAAAACCATAATTAAAAAACCAAAAGCTGTTGTTGGGCCAAATGATTCTGTAGCTCGAGCTATTGAAAAAATTGATAAATCACGAGATCCAAGAATTTTGGTGGTGAATAAATCTACTAACAAACTTTTGGGAATTGTTAGCCCAGTTGATTTAGTTCGCTTGAGTTCAAATGACTCAGACCCAGATGAAGCTTAAAATATTACTTGAATTCTTAAAGAACACTCTTACTATTAAATAAACAACACTTTTATGAGGGGAGAGAAGTGGTTTATTTAAGAAATATATTTATTATTTCTTTTTTGTTTATAGCCTTTGCTGTAGCTATATTTGAAAATCAGATGGTTCCTTATCTTGATATAAAAAAATATGATAAAAGTTTATTTGGTTTTGAACATAATTTTTCACCTAGGTGGGTGCCATTTTTTCCATTTGCATCAATGCCAATGTACAGTGACAACTTTGACCCAGGGTTGTTCACAGATATTGAAGTTGTGGGAGAGGATGTATTTGGTAATCAGTTTTTTTTAGAGATAAAGAGCCACTTCTATCCTGCGTGGTCAGATGCTTTTAGGGAAGTTTATTCAAACCAAATTTATCATGGAATGTCTAAAAAAGAATTTGCATCTCATATCTTCTTACTTTTTTTAAAAAGACGAGACTCTTTTGATAAATCCCTAATGTCTATTCAAAAATTAAAAATTGTATCTGTCACATGGAACTTTGAAACTTGGTTAAAAATGCGAAAAGAAGTTGAAGATATTCATCGCTGGTACGACTGGAGACAAACAGAGTACAAACCAATGGAAGAAAATGTATTAGTTGAAATCACACAGGTAGAGGCTCTGAAATATGCACTTAAGTAAACTTTGGAACAACCATTGGTATCAAAAGGTTTCCCCTGAGTTTTTGGATATACAAAGAATTTTATTTTTTGGTTTTTTAGCCTTCTACACGTTTGTCTATGAGGGGCAGCATTTATGGGCTTGGTCTTTGTATCCTGAAGAGTTTTGGAGGCCTGTAGGGCTTTTTGTAATTTTTGATAGTCCTCCATTCAACGGATCTTTTTTGTATGCTATTGAAAGTTACTGGCCTTGGATTCTGACAGCTGCAGCAGTAGGTATTTGCACAAGGCTGTTTACAGTTTTAGCGTTTTTAATTCAGTTTATTTTTCTCGGTTGCTCTCTTTGTTATGGTGAGGGATCATATGATCATATTATTGGATCTTGTTTTTTATTTATTTTTGCAGTGAGTAAGTGTGGACATAGTTTATCTCTAGACGCAATTTTTTTTAATAAGAAAGAAAGGCCGAAAAGTGAATCGTATTTCTGGCCTATAAGACTTCAGCAGTGGGTTTTTTGCTCTTACTTTGTTGGTGCAGCTTTATCAAAACTTGATGCATCTGGTTTGCATTGGATTTTTTCTGATACTTTAAAGAACTATATTGAGTTTTCTCATTATGGTGATGCCATGAGTCCTTGGGCAACTAGCCTTGGAATTAGTCTTTGGGTCGCATCTATTCCATGGCTTGTAAAAAGTTTAGCTGCAGCAACAATTGCTCTTGAGCTTTTTACTCCACTTGGTATTCTACTTCCTAGAATTTATAGGTATTTATTTATGTTTGCTCATTTATTAATGATCATTGGGTTTTATTTTGTAGCAACTGAGGGCTTTATGAATCTTGTTGGTTTGTATTTTTGTTGGTTTGCGGACTTGTTTTATATTTTATATATTAAATTTAAAAATAAATGCGATGGCAGATATGTTGGTAATTCTTTAAAAACAATTTTCCCACAAAAACAAAAAAATAATTATTGAGGTATAAGGTTGGTATATTATAGAAATATAATTATTGTTTTATTCCTTTCTTTCGCTTTTGGTGTTGCATTTTTTGAAAAACAATTCTTTCCGTATTTAAAAATCCAAGATTATTCAGAACATGATTTTGGTTTTGAGCTGAATTTTAGTCCTCGCTGGGTCCCATTTTTTCCATTTTCGTCAATGCCGATGTATAGTGAGCTGTTTGATTCTTCAGCAACTTTGACTCATATTGAGTTGGTTGCTGAAGACTCTGATGGTGAAGGCTTTATATTAAAGATTAATGAGTATTTTTACCCCCTTTGGCCAGAAGCCTTTAGAGAAATTTATATGAGGCATATATATAACGGCATGAGTAAAAAAGAGTTTTTAAGTCATTTTTTGCTACTTTATTTAAATAGGAAAGCATCTGGAAATTATCAGAAAGCTCCTATTATAACTAAAATAAAAGCTATTGCTGTAACTTGGAGCTTGGATGAGTGGGTGAAGTTAAGAAAGAATTCAAAAAGGCGACATGATTGGTATGCATGGAGAGATAACGGCTTAAAGCCATTAGATGTGAATGAGATATCTGTTGTTACTCCATTGGAAGCATTATCTTATGTACGATAGAATAAAAAATTACTGGAACAAACATTTTTTTAATGACAAGTCCGCTGAGTTTTTAGCTATACAAAGAATATTCTTTTTTGGATTTCTATCTTACTATACACTCTTTTTTGAATCTCTTGAGTTCTCATCGTGGAGATTGTTGCCAGACGCTCTTTGGCTTCCTGTGAGTGTGTTTTCAGTTTTTGAATCCCCCCCCGTTTAGTTTAAGTTTTT
>JAKUPT010000034.1 GCA_022450595.1 Bdellovibrionales bacterium | reverse complement strand
ATGATCCATATCTCCTAAAATAAGACTCAAGATCATCTTTATTTTCTACAATCTCCATGCGACTTCCACCCAACACATAACTAGGGCGACAGATGACTGGGTAACTAATCTTGTTACAAAATTCTAAAGCCTGCTCATAACTTGTAGCCATACCCGACTCTGGAATTTTAAAATCAATAGTTCTACAAACCTCAATAAATCGACCACGATCTTCTGCTTTATCTATAGCCTCAAGGTCTGAACCAATCAGTTTAAAGCCTTCTGAAACCAAAGACTGAGCTAAAAGTATCGGTGTTTGTCCTCCAACTTGAGCCACAAACCCTTCAGGCTTTAAGTAGTCAAAAATCTCCAAAACATGTTCAACCGTTAAAGGCTCGAAAAACAACTCATCGCTAGTATCGTAGTCCGTAGAAACTGTTTCTGGATTAGAGTTAATCATCGCAACATTGTAACCAAGCTCTTGAAATTGCTTAACTGTTCTCACACAACTGTAGTCAAACTCAATACCTTGACCGATACGGTTGGGGCCACTGCCGAGCACTGATACCGTGGCCACCGACATAGATTTATGCTCCACTGGCTTTCCCCAATAGGTCGAATAAAAATATGGAGTCTCTGAGGCAAACTCACCAGCACAGGTATCTACCTGATAGTACCTTGGACGAATACCTTTATCGCGACGAAGCTTTCGAATATTTTTTTCGCCCTCATTAAGTAAAGTGGCAAGAGCCACATCTGAAAATCCCCAACGCTTGGCTTTTAGAAGTTGTTTATCTGTGACAGATTTTTGTTCATTTAGTTGTTTTTCAAATTGTACCCAGTCATAAATTTGCTCTAAAAACCAATGATCAATACTTGTTAATTCATAAACCTTCTCAACACTTAAGCCCTCCCTAAAAGCTTGAAAGACATAAAAAACTCTAGTGCTATTGGGATGACTTAATTTTTCTAAATTAAAATTTACAGGCTTGGGGCCATATGGATTTTTTTCCATACTCATAAAAGCTTTAAGAAGAGACTCTTTAAAGTTTCTTCCAATGGCCATAACCTCCCCAACACTTTTCATCTGTGTGCTTAATCGATCTTCCGAACCTTGAAATTTTTCAAAAGCAAATCGAGGAATTTTTGTGACAACATAATCAAGAGCCGGCTCATAACAACTGGGTGTGGTTTTAGTAATGTCATTTTTTATTTCATCTAACGTGAACCCAACTGATAATAAAGCTGCAATCTTTGCTATAGGAAAGCCTGTGGCTTTACTTGCTAAAGCCGATGAGCGGCTGACCCTAGGATTCATCTCTATAACCACTCTATCGCCAGTTTTAGGGTCCACTGCAAACTGGACGTTTGCGCCACCGGTTTCAACACCAATGGCTTCAATTAAATTTTTAGCCTCTGTCCTCATAGCTTGATATTCATGATCTGAGAGTGTCTGCTGAGGGGCCACTGTGATACTATCACCGGTGTGAACACCACAAGGGTCAAAATTTTCAATAGAACAAATGACCACAAAAGTTCCCTTACGATCTCTCATCACTTCAAGTTCGTACTCTTTCCAACCATAAATGCTCTCCTCAACTAACACCTCTTGCGTAGGACTTTCATGCAAAGCTCTGACTAGGCGATCTTTGAAGTCCTCCATGGAAAAGGCAATGCCCCCACCGCCACCACCAAGGGTGTAGTTAGGTCTTAAAATAATTGGAAAACCTAAAGTCTCAGCGAATTCAACTCCATCTTCAAAGTTTTTAACTAAACGACTTTTTGGATATTTAGCGCCAATGGAGTCTAAAATTCGACTGAACTTTTCACGATCTTCGGCTCGCTGAATCACCTCTGGGTTTGCACCAAGCATTTTAATATTAAGTCGATTCAAAACACCGGCTCGATCAAGCTCTAAGGCTAAGTTTAAAGCTGTCTGCCCCCCTAGAGTGGGAATAATGGCGTCAGGACTTTCATGTTCTAAGATCTTTTCAATGAAGGGAAGTTTTAAAGGTTCGATATAAACTCTGGTTGCAATTTCTGGATCTGTCATAATGGTGGCTGGATTTGAATTTATTAAAACCACCTCTAAACCAAGTGCCATTAAAGCTTTACAAGCTTGTGTTCCAGAGTAATCAAACTCACAGGCTTGACCAATCACAATAGGTCCACTTCCAAGAATAACTACTTTTTGAATATCAGACCTTAATGGCACTCACTGCCTCCTTATTTAGCTTTAATGTCATTGCAGTAAATTTTATCAATAGTCACATGTTTATACTGATCTAATTTATTTTTCATTTTGTATAACTGTAAAATTAGATCTTCTCGCTTTTGAGGGTCCATGAATTTTTCTTTTTTTAATTTCTTAATTTCTTTTAAAATAAATTTTGTCGCCTGTGGTGGGTGAAAACAATAGGCCCTAGCAAAGACAAAACTATCTTCATTTGGGATCAAACGAGCCTCAAACAGCTCCTCTTTGTTAAAGCCCATAACTGTGTCGGAGTCTCTTAGGACCAATTTATAATCTGAAAATAAGTCTTTAATAAATAGATCATTTTTTGAAATTTTTAAGAGCTGAAACAAGCTATGCCTATGCTGTGACAAATTTTTATAATACTTCTCTTCATCGGCAGCTATTTTATAATCAGAGTTTTGCAACACGTGCATAACTGGAGGTTCGCCACTGTCTTTTAGAGGGCGTGAGAACAAGTACCACTCCACAAATTGAATCATCTTAAATTCAAAGTCTGGTGAGGCTTCATCCATAAGGCCGGCGAATTCAAAGAAGTTTAACTTTGCAGACTGAACCTCTTGAAAGTACTTTTCACCGCTATAATGCTGCATTAGTTTTTCAATAATATCGTCATATATTTTCATAGCAACTTCTTTACAAACTCATCAAATAGCATCAATGCATCTTCAGGACCTGGCCGATTTTCAGGATGAAACTGCACACTAAAACAATTGTATTTGGCAGAAAAAATTCCAGCCACGGTGTTATCATTTAAATTAGTGTGAGTGACTTTTACGTCACTTGGCAAAGTCTCATTGGAGACAGAATAACCATGATTTTGACTTGTAATGTATATTTTGTTCACAAGCTCATCTCTAACTGGGTGATTGCTTCCTCTATGTCCGTATTTTAATTTATAAGTGTCAGCGCCTAAAGCTAAAGATAACAACTGATGCCCCATACAGATGCCAAACATGGGTTTTTTACCTAGTAAGTTTTTGATTGTATCTACGGCCACCTGAATGTCTTTTGGATCACCAGGGCCATTGCTTAAAAGAATTCCGTTAGGATTATAACTTAACACTTCTTCAGCTGACACTCTCGATGGAAAGACTTTGATTTCAGAACACCTGTAAAGTAGCTCTCTTTTAATATTTTCTTTCACACCATAGTCAATTAAAGCCACTTTTGGGCCCGACTCAAGCTTACCCTTTAACACATAGGGCTCTTTTGTGCTCACCACATATGCCCAATCTTTTTCATTGGCTTTTTTTTGTTTATTAATAATTTCAGTGGAAAGCTTTGTCGCCTCAGCTTCATCTTCGGCTTGCAATAAAGCTCCCCATTGTGTGCCCTGCTCTCTTAAAGAGAGTACAATCTCTCGAGTGTCCAGACCAGAAAGTACACCTACTTGGTTTTTAACTAAGTAACTGCACCAGTCATGCTGCCTTTGTGTGTTTTGCATTTCTAAGCAAACAAAGCCCTTTATGTGCGCTATTTTTGACTCTTCAAAGTTAGACTGATGACCATAATTGCCCTGTTGAGAGGAAGTCATAACAACAATCTGTGAAAAATAAGAGGGGTCTGTGGCTACTTCAGAATAGCCAGAATGAGAGGTGTTAAAAACAACCTCTCCAGCTTGCGCCTCTCCACCGAGCCAATCCCCCTGGAAGCACTCACCAGATTCCAAAACTAAAAAACCGGACTTTCCCATCAAGACTGCTCCAACAGTAAGCTCATAAGAGCGGATCGTAAATAAACACCAAACTCAACTTGTTTTAAAATTTTAATTCTTGAATCACTTAAAACTTCTGGCAAAAAATCTTCGCCATCAATTTTGGGGCCAGGGTGCATAAATACAGCCTCTGATTGTGCCCATTCAAAGTGCTTCGAATTAAGTACAAAAGCTCTAAGGTCAGATACGCTCTCTCTTTCCTCACCAAGTCGTTCTTTTTGCAGCCTTAATTTCATAATAACATCGAACTCGCCAATGCTCTCATTGAGCTTATTAATATGGGGAATGTTTTCCCACTCTTTAGAGTCGGGCTTAAAGATATCAGGACAGCAGATTGTTATTTCAGCTCCAAGATTTTGCAGTAATATTCTATTTGAGTTTGCAACTCTTGAGTTTTTAACATCCCCAACTAAAAGCACCCTTAAGCCTTTAAAGTCTTTTTTAAAATGGCGGATTGTGTAAGCATCAAGTAAAGCCTGTGTGGGATGCTCTAGCTTTCCATCACCAGCTGAAATGATTGGACAGGAAATCCTGTCTAAAGCTGATGTTAATGATTTAAAGTTTGAATGTCTTAATATCAAAAGATCAGGCTTCATTGATACAAGATTTAAAACTGTATCTTGATCGCTTTCGCCTTTTGAAAGACTGGTTGAGGAGTCCACATTCAGGTGAACAAAATCACAGCCAATTCTTTTAGAGGCAATTTCAAAACTTGTTCTAGTTCTTGTGCTGGGCTCAAAAAACACAGAAGCCACAAGCTTGCCTTGAAAGTTGTAAGATTTATCTCCATTTAAAAAGCTGTCTGTTTTTGAAAATAACTCTTCAACAAAGTTTAACGAAAAATTTGAATCTAATACTTGATGAGACATTAAAATATCCTAATACTCAGAGTTGATAAAATGATCAAGCTTTATAAGCGTTTCTGAGTGTAATACTAACTAGGTTCATTTTAACATGAAAGTAAAATTTTATTTTTGGACTTGGGTGTCGTGTACTGATTGAAACAATCTTTCCCAACGAAGGCTTGGAAAACGGTTGCCCCCCCATGTATTAAACCAATCCAGAGACAGCCAAATCAACCAGGCTCGTCCCTGTAAGTCAGAAACAGGAATAGCTCCCCACAGCCTTGAGTCGTCACTGGATTGCCTATTATCACCTAATACGTAGAAAAACCCCTCTGGAACTTTAAAATTATACTCTGAAGAAGACTCTGTGGGCTGAGACTGAGCTAAAAGCACATTATATTGCACTTGGCCAAGAGACTCTCTGAAAACAGAGTAATATTCATTGCCTGGAAGCTCTTTAATCAGGTCATTGCCTAAATTTTCATATTGCATAGGCTGACCATTCAAAGTCACTTTATGATTAGTCACCTGAATTCGATCACCAGCAACAGCCACCACTCTTTTTATACAATGCGAGGATTTATCATCTGGGCAATTAAATACAACCACTTCACCTCTTTCAGGCATTTCAGCAGCTATCATTCTTTTGTCTGTAAATGGCCACTTCACATTATAAGGAAACTTTGAGGCAAATATAAAATCTCCAACCTTAAGGGTTGGAACCATGGATGCTGTAGGAATTCTGTAAGCCGTTAACACATACTCACGAACAAAAAGAGCCAGCAACAGGGCAATAATTAAAGCCTCAGCATAATCGCGTAAGATTTTTTTGATTTCACTTTGGCTTCTTACTTTTTTCTTTTTCCTAAAAAACATACAACAATCTCATTTACCCTGATCTTTACAACCCCAAATTACTTTGCTAAATCCAAGCACTTTTGTAACCACCCCGCCCCTTGAATAGTACGTAAATTCTGAAGGCAGCACCAAACAAATAACTTTAAAAACTTTAATTGATCTGCATAAAAATACGATCTGTTCTTATTGAGTCAGGCTTACACAAAAATGGTAAACTACTTAACATTGAATCACAACTTAACCACACCAGCCGCGCCTTACCAATCAGGTTTTCTCTTTTTAATGCCCCCCATGCACGACTATCACTGGAATTATCGCGATTATCACCCATAAAAAAATACTCACCCTCTGGCACAGTATACTCAAATGTTCTAGGTCTCATACTCCAGCGAGAGTACATGGTTAAATACTTTTTACCATTTAACTGCTCTTCATAGACCTCAACATGACTTACAGGCTGCTTTAATCTTTTTGGATGGGCTAACTCAGTGTATTTTTTTATAATTTGTGGATCACTCAGATCAACTTTATGCCTTTCAAGAGGTTTGTCATTAATAAACAAGACTCCCTGACTGTTCATCTTTATTCTATCTCCAGCTTTTCCAATCAGTCTTTTAATCATAAAATAAGAGTCGTCGTGTTTAGATCTGAACACAACAATCTCTCCAACTTTTGGCTCACTCCAATTGGCAACCCATGTTTTTGTCCAAGGCAGCCTTAAACCAAAATCATATTTACTCACAAGGACGTGATCATAGATTAATAAACTTGGAATTAAACTCCCAGAAGGGATCACAAAAGGCTCAAACAGAAACCATCTTATTGAGAATACAAATAAAATTGTTAATAAAAATGGAAAAACAGAATTTTTAAAACTTGCTTTTTTATTCATTCATGTAGTGTTACAGACTTTTCTTACTCAATAAAGTGAAAAAAGCGTTTAAATCTTACAGTGAGTGGATTACATAAAAAAGTAATCACGGGTAGCTTTTCTTCACAACTTAACCAAACAAAGCTGGCTCTACCAATCAACAATTCACGAGGAACATATCCCCAAACCCTGCTATCTTTGGAATTGTCACGATTGTCACCCATGACAAAATAATGCCCCTCTGGCACAGTCACTGGCCCATACTCTTCATAGCGTTCGCCTTTTCCAAGCAATATACTGTGAGTGTTATCACCCAGCTTTTCTTCCCAATGGGTAAAATAAGCTGGCTCTTGACCATTGAAGTCTTCTTTACGAAGCCATTGAAATTCAGATTTTTTAGTTGTAGGCGGCTTTTTCTCAACCAAGCTATCGTTTATATACAGATCACCGTTTTCATAAGTAATACGGTCACCAGGCATACCCACGACTCGCTTCACATAAAAAATACTCTGATCTTCTGGAAAACGAAAAACAATCACTTCACCACGTTCAACTTCGTTAAACTCAAAAAGCCATTTTTCAGTGAAAGGCACTCTTAAACCATAAACTAATTTATTTACAAAAATATGATCGTTAATAAGCAAAGTGGGAAGCATACTGCCGGAAGGAATCACATAAGCCTCAAGCAAAGCCCATCGAATAAACAATGCGATACCAATGGCTATGGCAAAAGAACCCGGACCTTCTGACCAAAATTTTTTATTTAACTTCACGACCCCTACTCCTCGACCTGCAAGATGGCTAAAAAGGCTTCCTGAGGGACTTCAACCACTCCAATTTGCTTCATGCGCTTTTTACCCTCTTTTTGCTTTTCTAAAAGCTTTCTCTTTCTAGTAATGTCACCACCATAACATTTTGCTGTCACGTCTTTTCTGAGCGCACCAAGAGTTTCACGTGCTACAACTTTAGCACCAATGGCGGCTTGAATGGCAATTTGAAACTGTTGACGATGTATGACTTCTTTAAGTTTCTTACAAAGTGCGCGGCCACGGCTTTCTGCTTTAGATCTATGCACAATTAAGGAAAGCGCATCCACAGCCTCACCATTGATCAAGATGTCCATCTTAACCAAATTAGATTGCTCATACTCACCTAGCTCATACTCCATAGAGGCATAACCACGAGAGATAGATTTTAACCGATCATAAAAGTCCATGACTATTTCGTTTAAAGGAAGTTTATATTCAATAATGACTTTTTTATCAGTTACAAACTCCATTTTAATTTGAACACCACGTTTTTCTTCACATAACTTTAAAATTCCACCTATGTATTCTGAAGGTGTATGAAGTGAGACTTTAACAAAAGGCTCTTCTAAGTAATCAATTTTAGCCACATCAGGAAGACTGGCCGGATTTTCAACTTCAACCAAATTTCCGTCGGTTGTATGTACTTTGTAAACAACGGTAGGAGCGGTTGTGATTAGGTTTAATCCAAACTCCCTTTCAAGCCTTTCTTGAATGATCTCCATATGAAGAAGCCCCAAGAAACCACAACGCATTCCAAAGCCAAGTGCTGCAGAGCTCTCTACCTCAAATTCAAGACTTGAGTCATTTAAGGCCAGCTTCTCTAAAGCTCCTTTTAAGGTGTCATAGTCTGAGGCATCGACCGGATAAATACCTGAAAATACCATTGGCTTTATTCGCTTAAACCCTGGAAGTGCTGACTCTGCACCGTTTTTATGATGAGTGAGCGTGTCACCAACTCTAACGTCTTTAATAGTTTTAATTCCACAAATAATAAACCCAACCTCACCAGCTTGTAGCTCGGGCAACTCTTTTGCGACTGGAGAAAATGTTCCTAATTTCAAAACTTCATAGAGATTTCCCGATGACATTAATTTAACCTTGTCACCTTTTTTAACCAATCCATCTTTAATTCTTACCAGAATGACAACACCTTGATAAGGATCAAACCATGAATCAAAAACCAGGGCCCTAAGAGGAATCGTTGAATCAGCAATTGGAGGTGGAACTTTTGCAACTATCGCCTCAAGAATCTCTTCAATACCTATGTTTTCTTTAGCTGAAGCCAAAATGGCATCAGAGGCATCAAGACCTATAGCATCTTCGATCTGCTGCTTAACACCGTCAGGGTCTGCAGCCGGCAGATCAATTTTATTTAATACAGGAATAATCTCTAAATCATGATCAAGAGCTAAATATACGTTGGCTAAGGTTTGAGCTTCCACACCTTGTGCGGCATCAACAACAAGGATTGCTCCTTCACAAGCAGATAAAGAACGAGAGACTTCATAGCTAAAATCAACGTGCCCGGGAGTATCAATCAAGTTTAACTGATACACCTCTCCATCTTTGGCTTTATAGTTCAATCGAACGGTTTGAGCTTTAATGGTAATTCCTCGCTCACGCTCGATGTCCATATTGTCCAAAAACTGATCTTTTTTTTCACGATCAGTTAAACTTCCCGTAAAACCCAAAAGGCCATCAGCTAAAGTAGACTTACCATGATCAATATGGGCAATTATGGAAAAATTTCTAATATGACTGGGCTTCATAAAGGTTTTTTTATCCGTTTCTAAGATTATTTCATTGTTTTAACAAAATCTTTTAGGGCTTCTGCTTTTTCTGTTTTTTCCCAAGTAAACTCCGCCTCTTCACGACCAAAGTGACCATAGGTAGAGGTTTGGCGATACTTTGGTTTGAGTAAATCATAATAAGAAATGATCTCAGCTGGCTTTAATCCCCACAACTCGCGGACACCTTTCACAATAGTGTCTTCGTCCACAGTACCGGTTCCATAAGTGTTTACCATCAGACTCACAGGCTCTGCCACACCAATGGCATAGGCCACTTGAACTAAGCATCTCTCTGCAAGGCCTGCAGCTACAATGTTTTTAGCCACGTGACGTGTGGCATAGGCCGCTGATCGATCCACCTTTGAAGGATCTTTACCAGAAAAAGCCCCACCACCGTGAGCGCCATGACCACCATAAGTATCTACAATAATTTTTCGTCCTGTCAGACCACAGTCACCCATTGGGCCACCGATCACAAAACGACCTGTTGGATTTACAAAGATTTTTGTCTTTTGATCAATCCACTCTGTTGGAATGGATTCGGAAATTAATTGGTCTTTAACTAATTGCTGAATTTCTTTTTGGCTCACATCTGGTGAGTGTTGAGTGGATAAAACAACAGCATCAATTCGCTTTGCTTTTCCATTTTCATACTCAACTGTGACTTGTGATTTACTGTCTGGCCTTAAAAAACCCGCTTGTCCACTTTTTCTTAAAGTTGCTAAATTTTTAACTAGCTTATGGGAAGTGGAAATACTTAATGGCATAAGCTCAGGTGTTTCATTCACGGCGTATCCAAACATAATCCCCTGATCGCCAGCTCCCTGCTCATGCTCATCATCATTGACTCCCATTGCAATATCCGGGCTTTGTCTATCAATTGAAGTCAGAACAGAACATGTATGATAATCAAAGCCTTTATCACTGCTATCATAGCCAATATCTTTAATAACCTGCCTAATCACCTCGGGCATCTCTACATAACAGTTTGTGGTGATTTCGCCGGCCACCATAACGAAGCCCGTTGAAATCATTGTTTCACATGCCACACGGCTTTTTGGGTCTTGAGCTAATAATGAATCTAAGATGGAATCACTGATTTGGTCGGCCATTTTGTCCGGGTGACCTTCAGATACAGACTCACTTGTAAATAGGTAATTTTTCATATCACACCCTCTTTAATCAATTAAACTTCAGTAGTTACAAAACATTAGTGTTAAGGTCAAAGTTTTTAATTGATTTGAGGGGCTTATACTAAAAAAGGCGAGCTCAGAAGAAGCTCGCCTTTTATGCTTAAAATTCATTAAAAAAAATTAACCAGCTTTTGGCCATTCGATATATTCAGCCTCTAAATATGGATTTGTTCGCTCCATACGGCCGCGTGCTGATTTTCTAGGGTTTTTATGTTTTTGGATTTTATTTTTGTGTCGCGCCATTTGAGTTACAAGTTTAGAGACACACTTATCAACAGCCGCATAATGATCTTCAGCAGAGGATGCCGTGGCTTTGTAGTGACCCAACTTTCCGGTAACAGTCACCTCGACAAACTTTTTGTGACGCTGAGAGCTAAAAATGGCGTGAGCCGCAAAAAAAGCAGCCTCAAATTTGACCAATTTTTCAAACCGTTCTTCGGTATATTCCGTGAGGCTTTCTGAAGCGTCGAGGTTTTTATAAGTGCATTTGACTCGCATAAATAGTCCTTTCTGGCTTTGTAATTACATATCTAAATTTATTAAGATTCAGATATAAAACCTATCGGACAAGACCTTTATCCAGTGGAGTTTTTTTTTAATAATTTTTTTTCTAAATGCTCTTATAAAATATTATACCCAAGTGTCTCAAAATAAGAATTCTACCTGGATGGCAAAACTGGATTGAGGGACAAGGTTTTCCCTTACAAGATGATCACCCATGATAAAGTTAATTTTATGCTTTGAGCGCTGCAAATTTAAAGCATGACCTAACCACTGCAATTCAGCCTTACTCAACTCACCATGAGCCCCCTTGGCGATCACAAGCTGGTGACCATTGATTTCAATAAACTCACAACTTTCAAGCCTCTCTCCATAGAATTGAAAGTAGGTGCTTTCAATATGTCCACAGGTTTTCTCTATGAGCCTTTGTTCATTTTGAAACTCTTTATAGGCTTCTGCATCCAAATAAGACTCCAAAAAACTATAAGCTTGGGCGTTTGCTGTGATGAATTGAATAAATATTGAAACAATCAAAATAAATTTCATAAATCCCCCTAATAGTGGATTTACAAAATAAGAACAAAAGCCTCAATGTATTTTGTGTTTGAGCTTAGTTTGAAAACTTAACAATTAGTTATGATTGTAATTTCTCTTAAAAATATTTTTTTCTTTTAGAAGAAGGAAGAATTTTAAGTACATCACGGTATTTTGCCACAGTACGACGAGCAATTTTAATTCCCTCTTTTTTCAAAAGATCTACGATCTTCTGGTCTGAAAGTGGATTTTTTGGATCCTCGTCTGAAATTAAATTCTTTATTTTTAATTTTACCGACTCACTGGCAAGAGAGTCCCCATCAGACTTACTAATTCCAGAGTTAAAAAAGTACTTTAACTCAAAAATCCCCTGAGGAGTGTGAACATATTTGTTTGTTGTTACACGAGAAACAGTGGACTCATGCATACCAATGTCATTGGCAATGTCTCTTAAAATCATAGGTTTAATGTGAGCGGCACCTTTTTCAAAAAACTCTGTTTGGTGTTTCACAATACTCTCTGTAACTTTGTAAATTGTGCGTTGTCTTTGATGAATCGACTTAATCAGCCATATTGCAGATTTCAACTTATCTTGAATGTACTCTTGAGTTTTATCTGCACTGCCTTTTGTGCCTTTATTTAAAATACTTTTATAAAGATTTGAAACACGAAGTTTTGGCAATCCGTCTTCATTTAAAGACACAACGTACTCATCACCAACTTTGTACACATAGACATCTGGAGTAATAAACTGAGTGTCTTTTTGCATAAAAGAACGACCAGGTTTTGGATCCATAGAGTAAATGATTTTGCAAAGCTCGATCACATCTTCCAAATCAATGTTCATCTCTTTGGCAATGCCGCGATAGTTCTTTTTTTCTAATTCTTTTAAATGGTTATTGATAATATTCACTAAATCGTGCGTGTCTTCTTCAAGATGTTTTGCCTGAACCAATAAGCACTCTTTTAAGTCTCTAGCACCGACACCGGGAGGGTCCAATTCATGTAAAAAAGGAACCATTTCTTCTAATTCCTGGGCCTCAATTTCTTCAGAGGCCGCAATCTCTTCAATGGGAGTTTTTAAATACCCATCATCCTCAACGTAACTCACAAGTATATTCATCAATGCATACTCTTCCTCATTGAATCCCGAAAGTCCCACTTGCCACATAAGATAGTCATAAAGAGTTTGCTCACTGGAGATAATGTTTTCATAATTCATTATCTCTTCATTGCCGCCACCAGTACCAGATTGAGGTGGTTTGTATTGTTGGTCTACATAGTTTTCCCAATCAAACTCATCTTGTTTTTGCGGATCTTGCTGAGAAGAGTCACTGGGCTCAAAGGACATATCCTCTGCATTTAGAGATTTTGTTTCATCTTTTGTTTTAGTTTTATCATCAGATTCAAGTGTTTCTTGAGCCTCTTCCAATACCGGGTTTTCCACCAGCTCTTTACGCACTTCATTCTCAAGTTCAACTCGGGAAAGCTGTAACAACTTAATGGCTTGTTGTAACTGCGGTGTCATTCGCAGATTTTGAGAAAGCTTCAGTGATGTTTTTAACTGCATGGACATAATTAACAACTCCTACAAAGTAAAATTTTCGCCCAAATAAAACTTTTTGGCGATGGGAGAGTTTGCAACGTCGAGAGATGTTCCCTCAACTTCTATTTTTCCTTCCTTCAAGATATAAGCGTAATCACAGATACCCAATGTCTCCCTAACACTATGGTCGGTGATTAACACTCCAATACCTCTTTGCTTTAGCCCCCTTATGATCTCTTGTATATCACCCACAGCTATAGGATCAATACCAGCAAAGGGCTCATCCAAAAGCAAAAATAAAGGATCTTTTGCTAACGCACGGGCAATCTCCACTCTTCGCCTTTCCCCTCCAGACAGTGAATAACCGTAACTGTCCTGAATGTGATCTATGGAAAAGTCTTCCAGCAGTTGCCCCAGCTTTGTGCTACGCTCAGAACTTGTTAGCCCTTGAGCTTCCAAAGCCACCAAAAGATTCTCTTTTACTGTTAATCGACGAAATATGCTTGCTTCTTGAGGTAAATAACTTAATCCCACTCTGGCACGTTGAAACATTGGATATTTGCCTATTTCTTGGTCATCTAAAATAATCTCTCCTTTATCAGGAGGCACAAGACCAACAACCATATAAAAACTGGTTGTTTTGCCAGCTCCATTAGGGCCCAAAAGACCAACCACTTGGCCAGAACTGACTGAAAATGAGACACTATCGACAACTTTTCTGCCTTTATAGGTTTTACATATGCCTTTTATATTTAACTGACTCAATTTGAGTCCTCCAATCGCTCTTCACTGGCTTTAATATTGGCTTTTTTAACTTTAACTCTCTTGCCACCTTCTAAAAAAATAATTTCATCCCCTACCATTTCATCTTCACCCTGAGTGACTCTAGGATTACCACGTAAAACAAACTTTTGCTCGTCCAAAAAAGCTTCGACTGTATTAGCCACAGCTTTTTTGTCGAGGTCTTTAATACTTACACCACCTGTCATTACCAGCTTATCTATTTTACTTTTGTTTTTGTTATAAATAAAGTGAGCTTTAGGGCCTTGCACAATTTTGTTATTAGAGCGAATCACTACATTTTTATTAAAAAAAACATCCTTATTTTTAGAACTAAAAATAGCCTCTTCACTCAAAATTCTAACTTTTGATCGTTCAGGTGTTGTATAGTTCCCCTTTACGTTTTCCAAGAGAGTCATGTTTAGGCTCACAACATCAATTTTAAATCGATCTCCCTGCATATTGATAGCATCACTGCTTTTTTTAGGCCCAGCAAGTTCTACAGGCTGGTCACCATGTATGAGTTTTTTTTGAGCATCATAAAAGGCCACTGAACTCTTGAAGACATAGCCGTTTTCAGAACGAACACGCACATTGCCTTCAATCTTTAAATTTTTTGACTGCACCTCAACAAAGCCTTTGTCACCGGTGATGTTAAAGACCTGGCCATCAGAGGCTGATATGTTGGCTTTAACATCAAATAACTGCCAAGTTTTTTGAACTTTTAAACTTTGTGCAGATTCTGCCCAAAGCTCCCAGTCCTTTTTCCCTGAAGAGGCTTCGACCAGATGAACCCCCTTCATGATCTGATCAATTTTATTTGTATCTTCTTCGGTTTGAGAGTTTAAAGGACCAAAGTCCATAGAAATATCATCAAGATTTTTTGGAGCAATCAAAACAATCTCTACAAAAATTAATAGTAAAAACAAGCCAAATATCAGGCGACTTATGTTCATAATTTTTATTCTATCCTTTTCTGTCTCAAATTTAAACAACAGTCATCACATATGAAAAAAATGAGACAAATAGCTTATATTTTCAATATAAAACACCGATTAAAAAAATATGAATAAATGGTTTATAATGTCACTAAATGATGAACAAGTTTCTGGTCCATATGTAAAGGATGAGCTTGTAGAAATGTACAAAAAACAACTTATTGCTCAAGATATTAAAGTCTGGGGCCGCAGTCTTGCATCATGGTTGGATTTTGAAAATTGGCAAAAATATATCAAATCCTCTCAAGGTGATAAAAGCAGATCTAAAACAGCGGAACCTGTTTGGTACTTCGCTCATAAGGGCGATTCTTTTGGGCCAATGACCTACAATCAATTGATCATTGATTTAAAAAACAATATGAATAACATCGGACAAATACATCTTTGGACTGTTGGTATGCAAAACTGGGCTCCGGTTTTTGATTTTTTTAATGTTACAAATGAATTAGGTATTAACCAAAGGCAGCATCCCCGCGCAGACATTAAAGGAACAGCTACTGTTCAAGTCAACGATGACCAAAAGACTCACTTTATCACTAAACTGACCTCAGTTAGTCAGGGTGGTGTAGGCTTAAGAGAGGCTTTTGGGCTTAAATCTGGTGATCAAATTCATATTGATATTACAGCTGATGGCATACATCACAAAATAAAAGCCACCGCTCAGGTGAGATATGTTACTAATTCTGGTTTTGCTGGAGTTAAATTTGAAAACATTTCGGCTGAAAATGCCTCATCGATTGTTCAGTATATAAAAGATCAAAACAGTCAGTTTAAACTGAAAGAAACCGCCTAAGAACTTGTATCTAGTTCTTTAGGCCTTTTTATCACAGCAAAATTGATTTCATAGATACCTGCTTCAGTCAGGGTATACATTACCTTTTTTACTGTTAAAAAGTCGATATCTTGATCTGCCTGAATGGTCATTTTTCTAAAGCGATCTAATTTTTCTTCTCCAGAGCGCTTTTTTTCTACAGCTGACTTTAGTTGATTAGTAAGTTTAGCTTTTTCCTGCTCACCAACCTTTATAAGCTGTTCAACTTGGCGCCTTAAGTCTCTAATCATCCAATCTTTTTGCGACTTGATTTGATCATAAGTTAATAAAACATTGTTGTTTAACATCACTCGGTTTTCAGAAATAACAACCACATTCGCCGGAGCCAGCTCTTTCACCTCGCGCGCATCAGGCAAAGTGACATCACTTTCAATTTGTAAAACCTCACCTGTCACAGCATAGTTTTGTAGTAAAAACACAACTAAAACTGTGAACATATCCACCATCGCTGTTAATGAAAGTGAAGCTACAACTTTTCTTTTTGTGCCACCAGCATGACCTCTTCGTGGTCTTATACCCGGAACTTTAATAGCCATCAGTTAACTCCTTGGGTTGCGACACTAATCAAAGGAAATCCTGACACTAATAAGGCATCCATACCTTTAATTAATGCCGAATAAGGAAGATCGTCCAACACTGTGATCACTACGTCTTCTTTTTGAGGGTATCGCTCTTTGACTTGTTTAAGTCTTTGAATCAATTGGTCGTCGTTATATTCTCCGTTTTCTTTTTGAACAAAAAATCGATCTGTACCTATAACAACATTATAACCATTCGCTAAAACGTCTAAGCGAAAAGCTACTTCAAATTGCGGAGGAGTAGGTACAGTCTCTTCATTTTGTTTTTTACCATACACAGAGCTTCCAATTTGAATCATTGAAACCTGAGTCCAAACAGCACTAATCAGCAAAAAGATAATCAGCACACTCATTAGATCAATAAACGGCACAATGTTAGGTTCAATTGCAACCTCACGACCACCGCTATTATCATCAACATGTGCCATACTAATATCTCCTTATACTTTTACTTTATCTCTATTGGCTGTTACCAGGTTCATTAAAGACATACTGCTTTCTTGCATATCGTTAATTTGACGACTAATTCGAACTTGAAAGTAACCATAAGAAGTAATCGCAATAATTGCCACAAGTAGTCCAAAAGCTGTACAGTTTAGAGCTTCAGAGATACCTTTAGAAAGCATCGCTGCTTTAGTGGCGGCATCGGCTTCTGCCACACCACCAAACGATCCAATCATACCCACGATGGTTCCAAATAGACCAATTAACACGGCAATGTTACCAAACACAGCTAAGTATTGAACTCCACCTTCAATTCTAGGAGTCTCTCTTAAAACTGAGGCATCCATGGCGACTTGTACTTCTTCATCCGGCCTTTTATTTAAAACCTGAACAAGTCCTGACTTTAAGGTATTTGTTAAAGGGGCTGGTTTACTATCACAGTAAGCAATAGCTTGCTTAATGTCGCCTCTTAAAATCATTGCAAATAGGTTTTCGTTTAAATTTGTTTTATTAACACTCGTTTTACTAAGTGTATAAAACCTTGAGAATATAATGGCTAAAGACAAAAGCCCCACCACTAATATAAAGTACATTACCACACCACCTTCACAAAAGGCAGTTTGGATAAAGTTGGCATTTGGGTCACAACTATGTATGACTGCTTGAGTTGCTGTTTCTTCCACGACGTTTCCTCCTAAAAAAATTATTGTGCTCTAAAAACAAAAGGGAATTTAACCTCAGCTATTTGATTCGGCGGTGGCTCTGGAAATTCCAAAGCTCTCAATCTTGCCACCAAACAACTGGATACGGCTTTACTTCCCATAGTATCTTCAGCAACGGATGCTTTACGCACTCGACCGCCACTGACGATCTCCCATTGCAATGAAATTTTACCATAAAGACCCGAGTTTTTTGCTAGTTCTTTTTCATAGCAATACCTAAAGCTATTTTTTGCACTATCAATAACTCTTCTTATTGCATCTATATCAATAGATCCAATAAACTCTTCGTCACTTCCCCCTAAAGCAATATCGACTTTAGACTTGATTCCCACTCCTCCGGAGCCTGAACCAGTAGTGCCACTTCCTGAGCCACCACTTGTACCGACACCAGCAATGCCAATTGTGCTTGATCCAGAACCACTTGCACCTGTGTCTTTTAAATTGTCTCCCCACTGGTTACCTTTACGGTTACGATCAAAACCAGTACGGCCCTTTACACCTTTGGCTTCACCAATGAGACCACCGCCTTCACCATCAAAGTTTGTATCTTTTGAGTTATTATTACCTCGACCTAGAGCTGTAAATAAACCAAGCTTTGAAACATCAGTTTTTTTCTTTTTAGCTTTCGCTCTTGAGCCTTTAACCTTTGATGTTTTTTTAGACCCACCAGATCTAACTGTTGATACCTTTGGTGATTTTTTTGGTTTTTTTGCCCGCTTAGCAATTTCATTTGCTTTTCCAGGATCTTTAGCTTTTGGTTGTTTGGTTTTGTCTTTTTTTACAGGAGCTTTGATCTCACTTTTTGTCACTACAGGATTTTTTTCAATCTTAGCTTTTTGTTGTGGAGGTCGTGGAGGTTTAAACGTGACCTGAGCTTTACGAATGGGCTCCTCAACTTTAACTTCTTCTATATAGGCTGGCGAATATACAACCATATAAAGAGCAAATATTGCCAGCATAACTCCTGAAAAAATCAAATTCGTCATCTGTGTGGTTGATAAATCTAATAATGGTGCCGCAAGTGGTTTTGTAACCTGTGGTGCATATCGAATAAAGATTCCAAGTTCACCATTGCCAAAGGACAAATACAACATTTCACCTTGAGCAAGATTTAACATATAACCTGATTTTTTCTTGGGAATTTTATTTTCTAAAATAAGCTGGGAGAGATCATATTGCTTATTTTCTTTTATTACAGCGCCACCCATTTCTGGTAAAAAGTTTACACTAATGGCTGGACCAATATGAATTAATGGATATTTCTTTAGTTTTGTCCCAAGCACAGGCAAAACAATGTCGTTCTTAGCGTCACTTCCAACATACACAGTGCGCTTGTCATTGTACTGGTAAGTGTCAATCACTCGCTCTTTCCAAGCAACAATGACTTCAACACTTGTCCCCTTGCCGGGCTTTATAACTTGTTTAAGATCTTTAATTTCACTTTTTGGAGCAAAAGTATTCTTCTTTCTATACGGATAACTAAACTCGCCCTCATTGGCTTCAAGAGTAGGAATATCTTTAGTGATTGTCATCTCCGTCGGCATTTCAATTTCACGAGTAACCGTATGATTCACTACCGGTTCAACAGGAAGATCGTCTTCAACCTGAATCTCTTCTTCAACAGCCAGATCTTCCTCTGTAGACGGCTCTGCATTCGAGCTTTTTGAATCCCTCTCTTCAGGAGAAGTTTCTGGAGGGGCCACTGGTGGAGGAACTGGCGCTTGAGGAGCCTCTTTAGTTTCTGAAGAAGCCTCTTTCTCAGCTTTAGATTCAACAGTCGGTATTTTTTCTTCTTTTTGTTCAACAGTCTCACTGCCAGACTGAGCAACAGTTTGTTGCTGTTTAGTTGGGGTCGGAGTTATTTTTGGCTCTTCTACCTTTGGTTTTTCATTCACCGGCGGAGGTGGAGCTGTAGGTTTTGGCACGCCTACATAAAATTCAATGGAATATGGGCCTACATCAAATCGAGTTCCTGATTCTAGTTTTTCATCTAAAATCTTTTCACCGTTTAATATGGTTCCGTTGGCTGACCCCAAATCAGTTAAATAATAGCCACTATCTCGCTCCTCAATAATACAATGAAGAGGAGATATCTCATCGCTGTCTAAATCCAGTTGCACATCGGCGTTGTGTCCGATGACAATTTGGTTTTCTAAAAATTGCTTTATAGAAACCAGCTGACCCTGTTGATATATTCTAAGAAGAACTGGCGGTTTCAAAAGTTATCTCCCACTGCGTTTAATTTCTTCTGCCGTACGTCTCATCTCTGGTAAAAAGTTTTCCCTTAACCGTATAAGCTTTTTGTAATTAAATTGTTTTCTCTCTAACAAATAAAATAACTCAGGGTTGGTTCTATCCCCTTGAATCAAATCTTCTTCAAAATCAATAACTGTTCGCTTTGTTTTTTTATTTTGTGCCAAAGCTAGAGTGCTAAATAGTAATATAGTTATTATAACTAATTTATTTATCAAGTTCATAAGCCTTCTTCTCAAGTGAGTTCACTTTATCTAAGATATCTTGTCTATCTGTGATAAATTTTAATTTACTTAGCGTATCTAGTGCATCACTTTTTTCCTTCTTATATTCTACAAGAAGAATACTATAATTTAGAAGCACTACTGCATTTCTTGAATTATGGTCTAGTATTTCTTCAAAAATATTAACAGCACGCCGGGTTTCATCCATACCAAGCAAGGCTAAAGCATAGTTATTTGCCACTTCAATAGCATACTCCTTACCCTGTTTTAAATCTGCCTTTGTTATTTCATATCCAATTTTAAGTGGCCCCAATGCTCTGCTGTAATCTTTGTACTCTAAATAAATAGCTCCTAAATTTGTAGCTGAAACTGGATAGGTAGAATCAATAGATTTACTTGCTCCAAAGGCTTCAAAAGCCTTTCGCTTCTCACCCTCTTGTAAGAAAATTATAGCCAAGTTATTTAATAAAGCGGCCTCATTGGGATGGGCTTTAATTGCACGATTGATAATTACTTTGGCCAGTCCATACTTTTCTTGTAAAAAGTAAAATAGTCCCAGGTTATTCAATGCATATAAGTCATTCGGATCTTCATTTAACACTTCAGAAACAGCACCAACAAGAGCTTGTTCATTTTTGTCTTTTCTTGCTTCATAAACTTTTTTATGGAGATCTTTTGGTATTTTAGATGTTTCAATCACCCGATCTAGCCAGTCAGGCACCTTTGTGAGGACAGCCATCTGACCATGGTCTTGATATTTAGAATCATCTAAACTGTTATACTGCGTACGTGCGGTAAGAACATTGTCATCGTAGGCCTCTAATTCATAGGCTTTTTCAATGGCCGCTTTATAGTTCTCTTTAGCTTTATCAACATAGGGTTTTGCAATGCTCTCAATTTGATCTGTAAATTGTTTTATCTGCTCTTCATCTAACCCCTTAGGCGTTTCCACGGCATATAAAGAGGCAGCCATATGTTGATAGGCCTGACCAATTGTTGTTAGAGATGCCACAACTTGATAAGGATCTTGATAAGATATAACTTGCTTTAACTCATTAGTTAGCTTATCAAGTAGCGCAATTTTTCTCTCTACAACTGGTCCTTGCTTAGCTAAGTTATTAGGAATTTTGATAGAACCTAATTTAATAAAAGTTTCATAAGCAACTTTAAACTCTGCCTCAGCAGCATACCCAACAGAAGAAGAAGATTCTTGTTTATTATATTTTTTATATACGCTTAAAGTTGTTTTATACCACTTGAGAGCCTCTGATTTTCTGCCGCTTTTTTCATTAATTTTTGCAATTTTAAAGGCTGACTCAATAGATTTCTGTGCATCTTTCGGGCCTTTATTTAGGTATTGTTCATAGTAACTTATTGCCGATTTTTTATTATTTCTTTTTTCAGAAACTTTTGCCAAATGATAAAGACCATCTGGTTGGTTTGTTTTTTTATAATATTCATTAAAATTTCTAAATGCTAATTTGTAATAGTTCATACCCTCTCTTATTACGGCAGCATTATAAAAGAAATCACCAGAAATTTTATCTTTGGAGTTGTTTAAAGCATAAGTTTCGTAGACATCAGCGGCTTGTTCGTATTGACCCGTTTTCTCAAAAAGTCCAGCTAAAAACTTATACGAATCTACTCTTAATTTTTGATCCTGTTTTGTTCTAGGCTTCTTATCAATAACCAACTGATACATTTCAATGGCGTTTAACATACTGTTAGTTCGTTCAAAGTTCACGCCTGAATTGTATGCAGCAGCTAAACTTAACTCAGAATTTGGATATTTGTTGGCAAACTTTTTAAAGTTTGTTGCTGCTTCTGCAAAGCTTTTAGAACTTTCTAAATCTTGAGCTCTTTTAAAACCAGCTCTAACCATTATATCTTTAATTTTACCCGCACTTTTTGATTGAGCAAAAGATTTGATATTTAAAAGTTCCTGAGCAGCTGACTCAAGTGCACTGTAATCTCCCTTTAAATCGTACATATGCAAAATAAGGTTACTGGCATTTTCAGCAAATTTACTATTTGGTTGTGAAGAAATGATATCTTTGTAAAGAGGAATAGCATAATCATATTGATTGTAAGCATAATAAAGACTGGCTACTTTAAACTTTACATCATCAGCGTTATCAGCCTTGGGATAGGTTTCATAATAATACTTAGCGACCTTCCCGTACATTCTTGTTGCTTTATCAACACTCACAGGCAATTTACTATCACCTACTATTTTTTTAATCTCTTTATCAGATGGCAATTGTTTTTCTAATGAGAGCAATGCATTTAATGCTGCATTTCTGGCATACTGATTTTTTGGATCGTTATCAATCAGCCATAAATAATGATAGGCAGCTCTTTTATAATCTTTGAGATCATACAAAAGCTCTCCATAAAAGAAATGCATATTACCGATCTGCGAACTCTTACTGTAAGGCTCTACCTTAGCAAAAGTGTCAAAATATAACTCATAGCCTCTTTGAGCCATTTTTTGCGACTCTTTACCACGTGAGTTTTGTGCAGTCTGGTGGTTTTGTAAGATAAAAGTACGTAAAGTTGTTTCAACCAGTTCGCTTGCTTTTTTAACGAGTTCTGTATTTTTGCTATTTCGCTTCGCCCATCTCCCACTGGGGCCATAAATACTGATCCATGCTGATAGCTCTTTTAAAATCACCCTATTATCACCAGCATAAAAATATAGTTTTACAATCTGATACTGATAATCATAGGCTTTAGGGGCATAAGGATCTTTTGCAATTAGGTCTCTAAATAAATATCTAGCAGGAGCTCTTTGACCAGTGTCAGCGTAGTAATAGGCAAGACGCTCTATCACTTGATCAACTTTATTAGGACTTACAAATTTTTGAAAGTAACGACGAGCTTCTGTGTACTGCTTAGATTCAGCAAAAAATAAAACAATATCTTTTAAAGCTTCATCTGCAAGCTGGATTCCTCTTTTATCTTTTTGGGACTCAGACTGACCTAAATATATCACTCGTTCAAGAGATTTTAAACCTGGCTTTATGTTGCCCGTTTTATATTGGCACCAAGCTAACTTATAAGTTGCAAAAGATAATAGCTTAGATCTCCTCTTCCTCGCAACTTTCACATAAAACTGAGCGGCCTTTGCCCACTCTTCATTATCAAAATAGTATTCACCAATTGAAAAATTAGCCTCATCAACATACTCACTTCTTGGATATTTCTTTAAAAGGCTATTGTAGTATGACAGCGCTTTTTTAGGGTTATTTAATTCGAAATGATTGTATCCTAAAAAGAAAAGTGCTTGATCACTCTTGGGGTCGTTTGGAAAGTCACGGATAAACCATTCATACAGTTCTACAGCTTTTTTATTAAACTCCTGAGCCGGTCTTAAATTTAAAACAGGCTTTCTTCTTGTTTTTTTTGATTGATACCTTGCTAATTTTTTTTCAAAATCACTTTGAATTTTATATTCCACAAGTCTTGCTTTATCAATATAGGCTTCAGCCAGTCTCAACCAAATTTCTCCACGCCTTTGACTTCTCTGATACTGTTGCGCCAAAGAATACAATTGCTTAATCTCTTCATTTACGAATTTTTCCAATCTGGCTTCTTTAGAGTTTTCTGCCACGTTAAAATTTGTAGACTTAGGTGGCCTAATTGCATCTAAGTTTTTCTTACGCTCAATTCTTTGAGCTTGAGGAATTGTTGATTTTTTTTTGTTTAAATTTACTTTTTTTGCAGTTTTGTCAATATCACTTAAAACATCGCCCAATGTTTTATTTTGAGCATGTGCACTTAAATTTAATATTAAAAGTAAAAGTATAACTTTCATAAGTTACTCACAGCTTTGTTTTCCAAGATAATGGTAGTTACCAAGTTCATCTAACCAATACTCACCCTCAAATGGCCAATACTCATAACCATTCTGGATGTAATAATCTCTTTCTCTATTTGAATCTATATTTTTACTTACATTAGTTTCTGACATATTTTTTTTAACTTGATTCTTTTTTCCTTTTAACATCTCAAACTTAATAAAGCCTTCTTGCTCAGAAAGATCAAACAACTCGTTTTTAATAAAAATCAGGTGTTTTTTTACAATACGACCAGCCTTTCTTTTAGCTTTTCTGATACGTATATTAATTACTTTTTCAGCGTATCTTCCCAATGAAGATCCACGCCAAAAACTTGGCATTGATTTAATAATTTTTCTTTCTTTATAAAGATTTTGAATATATTTATGATTGGACTGATAATCTCCTTCTGAGGCCACTCTTCTGGCGGCGATAAAAGGTATAACATATCCATCAACATTAGCCTCATCACCATATTTATCATAAGCTGACATAGATTGAACCACTTGATTATACAAATCTTCATAAGAAATATTGCTATCTATAATTCCTCTTACATCATTATATAGTGGTTTATAAATTCTATTAAATAGGTCTAAAACCTTTTCCATTTCATCAAACTGACAAATGTACAGATAAACAATACTTCTCAAAAGTAGAGACTCTGGTAAATAATTATGTTCATAATAAGCCGAGTGCAATGAATGGAAGTTACTTAAAGCAGACCTAAACTTACCCGCTCTTAACATGGCCCAGCTAGACTCAAACAGTGTATCATGCCAGAACTGAGAATCTCTTGGTATATCTCTATAAGCATCAATAGAGGCTTGCCACTGATCGGCTTGATATAGCGTTCTTGCTTTACCAATTTGAGCCGCAACCATAGATGTATCTGTTACCGACTCACTAGCTCTATTTCTAATTAATTGATTGAAAACACTAATCGCTTCACTTGTCTTGTTTTGCTCAGCAAAAGCCAGCCCTTGTAAATATTTTGCTTTAGGAAAATAAGGTGAACTAGAATTTACTCTTGCGAAGGATTTTACAGCATTTGGAAACTGATCTTTACGCATCAAGTATTCACCAATACGAAAAAATAACATACTTTTATGCTCATCTGGAAATTTATTAATTCTTACTTTTGTTAGTGCGTAATTTAAAAGAGTATCATCTCCTAAAGTATCTGCCGCCAATGATAGCTTTTCAATACTATCCATTAAATACTTACTATTACCATCTCTTATTATGCTAATAAATTGGTATGCAGATAATTGATTCAACCCAAGTCTGTACATCATAAGCCCAAGAATATATTTAATTTGAGTTTGCTGTCTTTTAAACCTTGGGCTCATACTCAATTGAAATAGCTTAACAGAGGCTTCGTGCAGTCTGTTGGCCTGAGCAAGCTTTAACGCTCTTATAAAGTCCTTCCTATAACTTGATCGGCTCGATGATCTTCTTGATCTTTTTTTAGAGTTTTGAGCCACTAATACGGCCTCAGCACTATCCGCCTTTGCGTATACGTCTGAGATTTCAAAAAACATCCCCACAATAAAACTAAATAATAATACGGCTAATTTCATCATCTGTATGTCGCCTCCGGAAAGAAGTAACTAATACCCAGCCCTAGAATTAAATCCTCTTGATTTTGCTTGAGTGTATCACCACTAGAAGTTTGAATTTCTGGGGAATAAAAATTCACTGTTAGGTCCCATTTAAAAGCTATAGACTTAGTGATTGCAAAAATTTGCCCAGTAGAACCAGTAAAAGTGATATCGTTACTGTCTTGAGTTTTTGTTTGACCAAGACCGGCTGCAAAGTAAATATCAAATGGCACAATTTTTTTATCAACTAAGGCCATCTTGCCATAAATAGGTGCCCATTTTACCGATATACCAGTATAGCTTTCAGGTTTAACCAAGGAGTCTGTTTGAATGTTTCTTTTGACTAAGTTTTCAGTCACATCTTTTTCAGAAACACTCAAAGTTGTATAGTTGAACTCAACCCCCCACTCTTCAGTAAAATAGTAACTCAATCGTAGTGAGGCGCCCATATTATTGAAGAACGGATTGTTCATTGTAAACATCCCAGAACCTGAGAGTTCAAAACGCTCAGTTTTTGGTAAGAATTTTCTTTGTATAATTGCTATATCTTCAAAAGCTGAGAGTTGAGCGAGTTGAGATAGATTGTTTACATCTATTTTTTTTTGCTTTTTCCTTGAGATTCTTTCAGCACGTTGTTCTTTAAGCTGTTCTTCACGATCGTAGCGATCATAAAGATCTTCAAGGCCATCAATTTGTTGAGCATTTGAAGATAAACTTAAAAAGCTCATACATAAAATTGAAGTTAATAGTTTTATACTCATATAAGGACCCCAATATCTTTTATTAAGATAACTGACTTATATATAAAACAGAAGCGTTGTGAATGGATCTAGACCTTTAGCTTTATCGTATGCCACAGACTAAAGACTGTTTATTTACAACAAGATCACCAAACTGCCCATTAATGTTGAACCAATTAATGTCATCGTAGAAAATTCTGATGGTGCCGGAGCCGGCTGCTCTCTTCTTAAATCTTTACTAGTTGGGTCTATGCCCTCATAAGCAAAGACATTTAAATCAAACCTAAGAGCAAAGTTATTACTTAAATAAAACTTTTGTCCAATACCTACATTTAAAGCAATCCGTGAAGAATCTCCATCGTCAATACTTGCAAGACCTGCAAACCCGTATAAGCTTAAATTCATGACATATTGTTTTGTTAAGCTAATTTTTCCATAATAGGCGTTGATTTGATAATTTAATGATTGAAGGCTTTTTGCGTGGGGTGCTTTAGAAGCATCAAAGCTATTTCCTACCTCTTGCCCCTCACCACTTTTTAATTGTTTCCCATAATTATTTAATCCATCTTGCCACATAGTGAAATTATAGTTAATGGCATGAACATCTGTGAAATTAAAAGTAATATTACCACCATATATTAGCTGCTTGTAGAAAGGCTCATTCAAGCTCATGCCTACGGCACCACCAAATTCAATGCGTTTATTTAAATTAATATTTTTATTTTTAACTACATTAATCTTATCAAAGACAGGCATTACCGACTCTGTAGCAAGCTCATCTACTGGCACTTCCACTTTTTGAGTGGGATTTGCCAATATTGTAGAGCTAAAAAGTAAAGCTAAAGTAAAGCTATATAGTTGTTTCATAAAACACCCTTTATTACTCTTATGATAATCCCATAGAGGAATTATGAGCTAGCCCTAAACTATAATTACAGCCTTTTGTCCTAAATTTTATCTGATTTTTGCTTTTAATAGATCCTGAAGATGCAAAAGTCCAACTGGACGTTTGGGGTGGTTTGATTTTTTATCTACAACAAAAAGAGTTTGAATAGTGAACTGCTCCATTAAAAATAGTGCTTTTTCGGCCAATTCTGAAGCCTCAATAGTTTTTGGGTTTTTTGACATTAAATCTTTAGCTTTTTCAACAAAGGGGTTCTGACTTTTTTCTAGTCGTCTTCGGATGTCTCCGTCAGTAATAATTCCTATTATTTCTTCGTCATCGTTAACAACTCCAGCCACCCCTCTAACCTCTTTTGAAGTCATAAGACTTACCACAGAAGACATCTGATCCTCTTCCCGGACTAAAGGCAAAGCCTCACCTGTATGCATAACATCTTTTACTTTAGTTAATAATCGACGCCCTAAACTGCCACCAGGATGAAGTTCCGCATAATTTTCTTTTTTAAAACCTTTTTGCTTTAAAATACTCATAGCTAAAGCGTCACCCATAGCTAAAGTGACTGTTGTACTCGTTGTCGGGGCAAGCCCTAAAGGACAAGCCTCCTCTTGAACTGAGGTGTCTAACACAAACTTTGCAGCCTTAGCCAGAGTGCTGGCACTATTTCCGGTCATGGCTATTAGTGGAATACCTTTACGTGCTAAGTAATTAAGGATAGGAAACAGCTCCTCACTCTCTCCTTGATTGCTAATTGCAATAACAATGTCATTTGCCGCGATTACCCCTAGATCTCCGTGAGAGCTCTCTGCAGGATGCATAAATAAAGATGGAGTGCCTGTAGAAGTCATAGTGCTCGCCATTTTAGCCCCAACAAGCCCTGACTTTCCCATTCCTGTGACAATAACTTTACCTTCACATTGACTGATTAACTGGACCGCCTCTTCAAAATCTCCGTTAATACGGTCAACAACAGCCATTAAAGCCTCGGCTTCCATTTTTAAAACTCGCTTTGCTTCATCAATAATCATTTAAAACTCCGTATTACTTTTTGATAGTTGCTTTCACAAAACTTTTAAACAAAGGATGCGACTTCATCGGCTTGGACTTAAACTCGGGATGATATTGAACTCCAATAAACCAAGGATGAGCTGAAATCTCTAATATTTCCACCAAATCTCTTTCTTTACAAACTCCGGGAAGACTCATGCCATTTTTAACAAATAAATCTTTGTACTGATTATTAAACTCAAACCTATGCCTATGACGTTCAGATATAACAGTTTTTTGATATATTTTTTTTACCTTTGACCCAGCACTTAAATGACAGGGGTAGGCTCCAAGCCTCATTGTGCCACCTTTATTTTTTAAGGTTTTTTGGTCTTCCATCACATCAATCACATAATTAAAGTTTTTCTTAGAACCTCTTTTTTCAAACTCACGGCTTGAGGCTGATTTTATTCCGCAAACATTCCTTGCAAATTCAACAGCAGCCATTTGCATTCCAAAGCAAATTCCAAAAAATGGAACTTTATTTTCTCTTGCATACTTTATAGCTAGGATCTTGCCATCAGCCCCTCGACTGCCAAAACCACCAGGAACTAAAATACCGTTCACTTTTTTTAAAAGTGCTCTTACTGACTTAGGAGTGATCTTTTCTGCGTCAATATACTCAATATTGACTTTGCAATTGTTGGCAATTCCGGCATGAACTAAAGATTCATGCAAAGATTTGTAACTTTCTTTTAAATCAACATACTTTCCAACTATGCCAATTGTGGTTTCTTTTTTTGGCTTTTTAACAATTCTTACAACACGCTTCCATTCAGTTAAATCAGGAGCTTTGGTTCTTAACCCCAATGCCTTAACCACTAAGTCATCAACTCCCTCTTTTTGCAGATTAAGAGGAACCTCATAAATGGTTGAAGAGTCTGTGGCTGCAATAACATATTCAGGCTTAACACTGCAAAAAAGACCAATCTTGGACTTTATCTCTTTATTGAGTTTCTTTTCACTTCTACAAACTAAAATATCAGGCTGAATCCCAACAGCTCGTAACTCTTTCACTGAATGTTGCGTGGGCTTGCTTTTCAACTCTCCTGCGGCAGCAATAAAAGGAATATAAGTTACATGTAGGAACAAGCTGTTTGCCTCCCCTAAATCTACTCTTAATTGCCTGATGGCTTCAATAAATGGAAGACCTTCTATATCTCCAATAGTGCCGCCAATCTCAACAATTGTCACCTCAGCGCCTTGTGAAGCTTGAAGAATTCGAGCTTTAATTTCATCTGTGATATGGGGAATAACTTGAACGGTACCACCTAAATAATCGCCCCGTCTCTCTTTAGAAATGACACTTTCATAAACTTGGCCCGCTGTAGTTGAATGGGACTTGGTTAGGGTGACATTGGTAAATCTTTCGTAATGTCCCAAGTCTAAATCTGTTTCAGCACCATCATCAGTCACATAAACCTCTCCATGCTGAAGAGGAGACATAGTGCCTGGGTCCACATTTATATATGGATCACATTTCATCAAATTGACTTTTAAGCCACGACTTTCAAGTAATGTTCCAAGGCTTGCCGCTGTTAAGCCTTTTCCTATGGAAGAAACAACTCCACCTGTTACAAATATAAACTTAGGCTGCATGGCCTTTTTTTTAGTTGTTAAACTTTTTGCTTTTTTTGTTGCCACTAATTTAGCTCCTTGAACTTAATATTTTTTCAACCTGCTTTGCATCCTCAGGTGTGTCGACACCCTTTAAGAACTGCTGAACGGAAATCACTTTGATTCTCGCTCCCATGTATAAAGCTCGTAACTGCTCTAAGCTTTCCATCTTTTCAATCGCTACAGGTTTTTGATTACAAAAGTGTTTTAAAAATTCTTTTTTATAAGCATAAAGCCCAATATGCTTTAAGTTTGCGCCCAAAAGGTCACTATTTTTGGAATAAGGAATATTAAATCGACTGAAGTATATGGCCTCACTCTCTTTATTTAAGATCAATTTAACTACGTTTGAGTTTTGAGCGTCTTCAGGCTTTAAGCTTTCAGCTAAAGTGGCCATCTCAAGACCCGCATCCTTTTGAAAGGGTGCAACCAGTTGATCTATAAGTTCAGCTGTGATCAATGGCTCATCTCCTTGGACATTAACTACCACATCACAGTTTATATTTTTAACAGCGGCCCAAACACGATCACTGCCAGAGGGCAGATCACTATCTGTCATCACTACATCCACCTCAAGATCCTGACATAAAGACTCAATTCTAGAGTCGTCTGTGGCCACAATAAGATGATCTAAACACTGGGCCGAACGCACCCCTTCAATCACCCATTGCAGTAAGGGCTTATTATGAATCAATGCTAGAGGCTTTCCTGGAAATCGGGTTGAACCATACCTTGCAGGAATCACAGCACAAACTTGCATAATTAATCATCCTCATTCATTGGTATTGGCTGATAAAGCTCAACCCACTCTTTATACACAAAATCTTCAACGTCTTTAATGCCCTTTTTTTTCAGGCAAGAGGTTACAAAAACTCTAGCAATTCCAAAGATTTTTTCAATCTCTCTTTTTTTCACTATACGCTCTTGTTGTTTCACTTTATCAACTTTATTAAGCACAACCAGCATAGGAATGCTTAAACTGATAAGATAATCTAACAGCTGTTGCTCATCATCACTCCACTTTCTTCTAATATCCATCACAAGTATTAAGCCAATCAGATTGCCACGGCGCGATATATAGGTTTCAATCATATTTGCCCAGTTTTTTTGCTCTTTTCCCCCGCGGGCGGCATAGCCATAGCCGGGCATATCTACCAGACGGTACTTATCATTGACTGAAAAAAAGTTTAAAAGTCTTGTTTTACCCGGCTGTTGGCTGACATGAGCAATCTTGCCACCAGCTAAGGTATTGATAAAAGAGGACTTTCCAGCATTAGAGCGACCAGCAATAGCCACCTCAGGCTCTTGATCTTGAGGATAGTCCTTCTCTAATACAGCACTTTTTAAATACTTCATTTTCATGAAATTTGTCCTTATTTTGCGACAAGATTCTCAATTCTGAGACTGAAACTTTGTTTTTACTCGTTTAAATGAGTTTGAGCAAGAAAATGGCGGCACATTATTTGTTATTAACTCCTTTCAAATAACTAAAAAGGAGATAAAGGCATGAGTTTAGGATACCTCATTTGTACAGAGAATATAAATAACCCCTTACCCATTAAAGATTTTATTACTATCGGTTCCTCTATCAGTAACAATATTATAGTTCAACAAGCTGACCAAAGACATTGCCGAATTGCTGTAGAAAATGAAAATTTTATGGTTAGAGACCTTAACTCTCATAGTGGAACTTTTGTGAATGGAGCCAGGGTTCAACATGCCTACCTTACACCCGGTGATAGACTATATGTGGCTGATCGCTTTTTTATATTTTCTGACTCTGTTAAAACTGAAAGCATTCAAATGCTCTGTAAAAGTAAAAATACATCTTGGCAATCCAAGCTCAATCAACTCCCCAACCTTGCAAGAACAGAACATCCTTTATTAATATTAGGAGAATCTGGCTCAGGAAAAGAGGTCATTGCAAGACAAGTTCATAAGCTTTCAAATAGGTCCTTTCAACCCTTTATAAGTGTCAACTGTAGTGCATTAAGTGAGTCCTTAATTGAAAGTGAACTTTTTGGCCATAAAAAGGGTAGCTTTACAGGTGCAGAAAGTGATCGCTCAGGAGCTTTTCTTGCCGCCAATGGGGGAACTCTATTTTTAGATGAAATCGGAGACCTACCTTTATCACTCCAGCCCAAGCTGTTACGAGCCATTGAAAACCAAGAGGTCAAAGCTGTAGGATCTGATGTTCCAAGAAAAGTAGATGTTCGTATTATCACCGCAAATCATA